>NZ_JBIAVO010000024.1:0-121946 GCF_042894345.1 Kitasatospora sp. NPDC001540 | reverse complement strand
CCCGAAGGACCGGGCGGCCATTCCTTCCGAGCCATCAACGGCAACCAGCCATCAGCCACACCCGGTCCTCCCGGACCGCCTCACATTCTTAGGGAGTCGGCCATGACCGAGGCCCCCGCCGTACACGGCACCCTTTTCATCGGCGGACGGTGGGAGACCCCCGCCGGAACCGACACCATCGAGGTCGTCTCGCCGCACGACGGCACCGTGATCGGCCGCGTCCCGCACGCCTCGCCGCAGGACGTGGACCGGGCGGTGGCCGCCGCCCGGGAGGCGTTCGACCACGGGCCGTGGCCGCGGCTGCCGCTGGAGGAGCGCCTCGCGGTGCTGGAGCGGATCCAGGCGCTGATGCTGGCGCGCAAGGACGAGTTCGCCCGGGTGATCAGCGCGCAGAACGGCTCCCCGGTCTCGTTCAGCGCGACCAACCAGGCCGCGGCGGCGGCCGTCCAGTACGGGCTGGTGGCGGCGGCCGCCCGGGAGTTCCCGTTCGAGGAGCGGCGCGAGGGCCTGCGGCAGCCGCTGCTGGTGCTGCGCGAGCCGGTCGGCGTGGTGGCCGCGGTGGTGCCGTGGAACGTCCCGCAGTTCGTCACCGCCGCCAAGCTCGCCCCGGCGCTGGCCGCGGGCTGCACGGTGGTGCTGAAGCCGAGCCCGGAGACGCCGCTGGACGCCTACCTGCTGGCCGAGGTGTGCGCGGAGGCCGGGCTGCCGGAGGGCGTGCTGAGCGTGCTGCCCGCCGACCGGGAGACCAGCGCCCACCTGGTGGCGCACCCGGACGTCGACAAGGTCTCGTTCACCGGTTCGGTGGCCGCCGGGCGCCAGGTGATGGCCTCCGCCGCGCAGCACCTGGCCCGGGTAACGCTGGAGCTGGGCGGCAAGTCGGCGGGCATCGTGCTGCCGGACGCCGACCTGCCGACCACCGTCGCGGCCCTGGCCGCCGGATCGCTGCTGAACAACGGGCAGGCCTGCGTCGCGCTGACCCGGATCCTGCTGCCCGCCTCCCGGTACGAGGAGTTCGCGGCCGCGCTGACCGCGGTGTTCGGCGGGCTGCGGGTCGGCGACCCGCAGGACCCGCAGACCCAGGTCGGCCCGCTGGTGTCCAAGCGCCAGCAGCAGCGCAACCTGGACTACATCCGGATCGGCCGGGAGGAGGGCGCGGAGCTGCTGGTCGGCGGCGGCGTCCCGGCCGGGCTGGAGGCGGGCGCCTACGTGCAGCCCACCCTGTTCGGCGAGGTCACCAACGAGATGCGGATCGCCCGCGAGGAGATCTTCGGCCCGGTGGTCTGCCTGATCCGCTACGAGGACGAGGACGAGGCGGTGCGGATCGCCAACGACTCCGACTTCGGCCTCTCCGGCGCGGTGTTCACCGCCCGCACCGAGGAGGGCGTCGCGCACGGCGTCGAGGTGGCCCGCCGGATCCGCACCGGCACGTACACCGTGAACGGCTTCACCATCGACCTGCGCGGCCCGTTCGGCGGCTACAAGAACTCCGGCGTGGGCCGGGAGTTCGGCGCCGAGGGCCTGGGCGAGTACCTGGAGCACAAGACCGTCGCCCTGCCCGCCTCCGTCTGATCCTTCGTCGATTCCTGGGAGTACCAACCATGCTGGCTGCAATGATCACCGCTCCGGGCGCCACCGAGCTCGAGGTCCGCGACGACGTCGAGGCGATCGGCTTCGGCCCCGGCACCGTGCGGGTCGCCATCCGGGCGACCAGCCTGTGCCACTCCGACCTGTCGGGCATGAACGGCACCATCCCCTCGCCGATGCCGCTGGTGCTGGGCCACGAGGGCGCGGGCGAGGTGCTGGAGGTCGGCGAGGGTGTCACCCACGTCCGCCCCGGCGACCGGGTCATCGTCAACTGGCGTCCGTCCTGCGGCGAGTGCGCCTGGTGCGTGCGCGGGCAGGGCCAGCTGTGCCAGAGCGGCAACGCCGCGATGATGACGCCCGCGTTCCGCTCCGGCGGGCAGGACTTCTTCCGCTTCATGGGCGCGGGCACCTTCGCCCAGGAGGTCGTGCTGAACGCCGCCTTCGCCAGCCCCGTCCCGGACGGCGTCTCCTACGACGCGGCCGCCCTGATCGGCTGCGGCGTCACCACCGGTGTCGGCGCGGTGTTCAACACCGCGGACGTGCGGCCGGGCGAGACCGTCGCGGTGATCGGCTGCGGCGGCGTCGGCATCAGCGCGATCCTCGGCGCCAAGGCCGCCGGGGCCTCGCACGTCGTCGCGGTCGACCCGGTCGCGGCCCGCCGCGACTGGGCGCTGTCCTTCGGCGCGACGGCCGCCGTCGCCCCCGAGGCGCTGACCGACGCGGTCGCCGAGGCCACCGGCGGACTCGGCTTCGACCACGTCGTCGAGGCGGTCGGCCGCCCCGCGACCTTCCGTTCCGCGTACGACGCCACCCGGCGCGGCGGCAACGTGGTGCTGGTCGGCGTCGGCGGCGCCAAGGACGAGTTCCCGGTCAGCATGCTGGAGCTGTCGACCGCCGAGAAGCGGGTGCTGCCCTCGTTCTACGGCGGCGACACCGTCACCCGCACCTACGCCCGGATCGCCGAGCTGGTCCGCACCGGGCGGCTCGACCTGGAGCGGCTGATCACCCACCGGCTGCCGCTGACCGGGATCAACGAGGCGCTCGGCCTGATGCGCAGCGGCGAGGCGCTGCGGATCGCGCTGACCGTCTGACCCGCCGACGCCCGTGCCCCCGGCGCCTCCTGAGCGGGCGCCGGGGGCACGGGTGCCCTCGTCCGGTCAGCCCTGCGGGCGCGAACCCGCCAGGTCCGACAGGCCCGCGCGGTCGAGGGCCGGGCGGAACTGGTCGTAGAACTCCGCCTTGATCCGGTAGGCCCGCTCCTCCAGCTCCGCGAAGACGGCGGTGGAGCGCTCGTCGACCAGCAGGGCGGCCACCCGGGCGGCCAGCGCGTCGGCGTGGGTGCCGGGCTCCGCCGCGAGCCCGGCCAGCGGGGCGGTCTTGGCGTCGTGGAGCAGGTGCGGGTGGTAGAAGACCGAGCGGTTCTCCCCCTCGACGGTCAGCCGCCGCGCCATCCGCTCCCACAGGCGGGTGTACTCGACGGAGACCAGCACCTCGCCCCAGAACCGCAGCACCGTCAGGATCCGCAGGTCGCTGTCCGGTCGGCCGCCCGCGTCCGCGACCAGCGCGAAGGTCTCGTTGACCGCGTGCAGGGTGGCGGCGGTGGGCCGGGAGGCCGCGATGCGCTCGTTGCCGATGCCGAGCCTGCGCAGGTCCTCGGTCATGTCCTCGCGGTGCGAGGGGACCCCTCCCGACCGGCCCGGGTACTCTTCGCGGAGGATCACCCGGGCGATGCGCCGCCCCTGCTCGTCCTGGAGCAGGTCGATCGCCAGGTCGTAGACCGGGGTGAAGGCGAGGGAGAGGAAGCGGCGCTGGAGCAGGAGTTCGGCGAAGTCGGCCTCGGCGAGCCCGGCGACCTGCGCCAGGACGGGGTGCCGGCGGAAGCGCTCGACGAGCGCGTCCTCGAACTGGTCCACATCGTGCACGGTCGTACCTTCCTGAGGGTTCATCGGTTCTCGTCCCGGCCCGGTGCCCGGGCACCGGTGCCCGGGGCCCGGGCCGGGAGCGGTCAGGCGATCCGGTGCTGCCAGCCGTCCGGGAAGTCCACCGGCTCCGACAGCACCGGGTTGCCCCATATCGCCTCGAACTCGTTGCGGACCTCCCGGCCGATCAGCGTGTCGTCGCCCCGGACCTCGCTCTGGGTGCACATGACTGCTTTCTTGCCGTGAAGGAACGAGCTGACCAGGTAGTGGTCGTCCGCCCGGTACACGGCGACGGAGGGGAGGGTGTCGTACATCCGCACCTGCAGCCGGGCCCGGGCGGGCCCGTCCAGGTCCAGCCAGAGCGAGGAGAGCACCTCCAGGTTGATCCGGACCTCCAGCTTGACCTTGTGCTGCTCGGACTCGCCGAGCGAGCGCTCGCGGAGGCCGACCACCGGCGAGTTCGGCAGCAGCAGCAGGATCCGCACCGGTACGCCCCTGGTCAGCGCCGCCCGGACCGGCTCCCGGAAGTGCTCGGCGAAGTCGGGGATCCAGGTCTGCAGGATCGTCACCTCGGAGCGCGCGGCGCCCACGTACTCCTTGAACAGCTCGGCCGGGAGCACGGGGTGGGCCGTCACCAGCCCGCTCTCCCGGAGGTTGCCCGCCCGGCTCCTGCCCTCGACCAGCGCGGCGACCTTCTCGTCGATGCCGTCGATCCTGCTGACGGCGCGCGACATCACGGCCAGGCACATCGCGACCGCGCCCAGCACGCAGAGCGACGCCTGCCCCGAGTCGAACGTGCCGGGCAGGAGCTGGAAGTTCGTGCACGCGTCGACGATCGGCAGCACGAACGCCAGGAGCCCTGGCACGCCGATCCCGACCTCGACCGCGACCCGCCGCACGGAAGCGATGTTCGCCCCCACGTTTCCTCCCTAGAACCGGCGCCCTGACTGCGCCACCGCGACCCTATCCAGCCACCCGCCCCACCGGGTCGGCCGGAGGACTGAAATCTCCTGAACTCCCGTTTGAGCGACGGTCAGTGACGGTCAGTCGGTTCCGGCTGCGGGCGACGGCGGGGCGGCCGGAGCCCTCCCGACCGGCGCCCGGGTAGGATTTCGGACATGCCCGCACCGACCGATGACGCCCGGCAGCGCCGCGTCCAGCAGCGCGCGCTGGAGACCAGGGAACTGCTGCTGGGGGCGGCGGTGGACGTGCTGTGCGACCACGGGTACGCCGGGTTCTCGACGCTGGCGGTCGGGGAGGCGGCGGGGGTGAGCCGGGGGCGGCTGGTGCACCACTTCCCGACCAAGAACGCGCTGATCGAGGCCGTCACCGACCACCTGGTCCGCTCGTACGCCGAACTGGCCCCGGCCCAGGCCCGGGAGCTGGCCGCGGCCCCGCAGCCGGACCGGGCCGCCCAGGGGCTCGGAACGATCTGGCAGCTGATGAACACCCGCGACTACCAGGCCTTCCTGGAGCTGCTGATCGGCACCCGGCACGACCCGGAACTGCGGCCGGTGGTACGGGGGTTGGAGCGGAGGCTGGAGAGCGAGCTGATGGCCGCGGTGCGGTTCGTCTCCGGTCCGGCCGCCGACTCCCCCGAGTTCGGCGCCTCGCTGCTGACCGCGCTGCAGGCGATGCGCGGGCTGCTGCTGATCTCCTCGGCCGGCGGGCACGACCTCGCCGCCGAGTGGGAGACCGTCCGCGAGCGGCTGCTGCTGCTGTTCCGCCCGGTCGCCTGAACGCACCACCCCCGCTGGTCCATTCGGATGCGAACGGACGCCCGGTCGTCACCCCGCGGCGGGCGGCTGCCGACACCCTGGGCATGACCTCTTCTTCGTACAGCCGCAAGGGCCTGGCCGCACTGGCCGCCGCCGTCTGCGTGGCGGGCGTGACCGGCTTCGCCCCCGCGCGCGCCGCCGACCTCCGGGAGCCCGCGGCCGACGCGCCGTGGGTGGTGTCGCTGGGCGACAGCTTCATCTCCGGCGAGGCGGGCCGCTGGTCCGGCAACAGCAACGAGCCCGAGAACGGCTGGTCCGGCACCGACCGGGCGTACGACCCGGAGACCGACGAGAGCTACCCGGAGGAGGTGTACGGCGCCTCGTACGAGAACGGCTGCAACCGCTCCGACGTCGCCGAGGTGCAGTCCCTCACGCTGGACGTCCGCAAGCTCAACCTGGCCTGCTCCGGGGCGACTTCGACCGCCATCAAGCTGCCGGAGCACGGCGGGGAGCCGTTCAAGGGCGAGCCCTCGCAGGCCTTGCAGTTGCAGAAGGCGGTGACCGGGCAGCCGGTGCGCGCCGTGGTGGTGTCGATCGGCGGCAACGACCTCGGGTTCTCCGACATCATCACCGAGTGCACGAAGCAGTTCGTCAACCCCTTCGGCGGCACCCCCTGCGCGACCGACGCCGAGCAGCAGGTCAAGGAGCGGCTGCCCGGCGTGCGGACGGCCGTGGTCGAGACGCTCGCCGACGTGAGGACCGCCCTGAAGCGGGCCGGGCACCGGGACGGCTCCTACCGGCTGGTCCTGCAGTCCTACCCGTCCCCGCTGCCCGACGCCGCCCGGGTCCGCTACCCCGGGGAGAAGTACGACCGCCTCACCGAGGGCGGCTGCCCGTTCTTCGACGAGGACCTCACCTGGGCGCACGACGACCTCGTCCCGCAGATCAGCGCCACCGTCGCCGAGGCCGCGCACGAGGCCGGGGCCGAGTTCCTCGACCTCTCCCGCGCCTTCGAGGGCCGCGAGGTCTGCGCCAAGGGCACCCGGCAGGCCGACCTCCAGCACCCGCCCTCCGGGGGGACCAGCGAGTGGATGCGCTTCCTGACCACCGGCGCGGTCCAGGGCCAGCTCCAGGAGTCGCTGCACCCCGACCGCTTCGGCCAGCAGGCCCTCGGCACCTGCCTGAGCCTCCACCTGGAGCAGCCCACCGGCGACCACCGCTGCACCAACACCCCCGGCCGCGGACCCGCGGGGATGGAGCTGGCGGCGACGAGCGGCTGAGGCGGGGCGCGGGCCGTCGGAGTGTCGGCCCTGGTGGGAGGCGGTGGGCGGCCGAGGATGGGGCCCGGCTGTGGCCGTGGCGACAGGAGGGCACCGGTGGTGGAGCGGCGGGACGGGGCGGGCGGCGCGGACCGGCGGACGCGGGTGGTGGTGGCGGTGATGGACGCGGACGGGCGGCTGAGCCCCGGCGCGCTGGCGCACGTCGCGCCGCTGTTCGCCGACCCGGCGGTGGGCGGGGCCCAGTTGGCCGTCCGGATCCGCAACCGGGACCGGCTGCTGACCCGGATCCAGGACGCCGGGTTCTGGGGCGCCGCCGCGACCGCGCAGTACGGGCGCGACCCGTTCGGGACGGTCAGCCTGGGCGGCAACGCCCAGTTCGCCCGGCTGTCGGCGCTGCGCTCGGTGCCCGGCGCGCCGTGGACGGACTCGCTGACCGAGGACCTCGACCTGGCGCTGTCACTGGCCGTCCGGGGCTGGCGGCTGCGCACCACCAGCCTGGCGCACGTCGTCCAGGAGGGCCCGGAGCACCTGCGGGCGCTGCTGCGCCAGCGCACCCGCTGGGCGCAGGGGCACATGGTCTGCGCCGGGCGGCTGGGCGAGGTGTGGCGCAGTTCGCGGCTGGGCACGGCGGCGGCGCTGGAGCTGGCGCTGTACCTGCTGCAGCCGTGGCGCCTGGCGCTGCCCTGGTCGGTGCTGGCGCACCTGCTGGCGGTGCTGGGCGTGCTGGCGACGCTCGCGGTGGGCGCGCACAGCGGGGTGGCGGCGGCCGTGGCGACCGCGGTGGCGGTCTACCTGCTGGCGTTCGCGCCGCACCTGTACCAGGCGACGCTGTACCACCGGCGTACCCGGCACTACGGCTGGTGGCGCTCGGTCGGGCTGCACCACGCCTCGTACCTGCTGACGTACGTCACCTACCTGGCGACCTGGCGGGCGCTGTGGCGGATCGTGCGGGGGCGGCGGGACTGGGCGAAGACCCGGCGGGTGGCCCGGGCGGCCGAGGGGCGGTAGGCGGGGCGGGGGGGCAATGGGCGGGGGCAGCGGGCCGGGCGGGGCGGAAGCGGAGGCAAACCCTCCCCCGGCAAAGCGGTGTCGTTCGGCCAAGCGTCAGGCCCCTTGGGCAAAGGGCTGGTTCGGATCGGCGCCGACGCCTTGTTCGGCATGAGCATGCCCCTCTAGGGTCGCACACCAGTCCGTCCCCGCACGGACGCCCCGGCCGAACGGCGGCCCCCGAACCCCGCCTTCGCGCCCGCCCCGTCGCGCGCCCGGACACCATCCGTCCGCGCGGCCCGGCATGCACCGCTTCCGGTCACCCCAGCCAAGGAGGCACCTCCGCATGCGCACTTCCGCCGCCGCCCGCCGCACGGCCCTCGCCGTCGCGGGCACCGCCGCCCTCGCCCTCTCCGCCCTCACCACCGCCGCCCCGGCGGGCGCCGCCGTCGACCCGCAGGTACGCGGCCAGGCCGGCACGTCCTGGGTCCGGGCCTGCGACACCCTCGCCCACGGCGACACCGTGGCCTGCCACGCCCTGCGCGTGACCAGCACCGTCGAACCGGTCGCCGCGTTCGGCGTCAGCCCGCACCTCACCCCCTCCGGCTACGGGCCCGGCGACCTGCTCAGCGCGTACAAGCTGCCCGCGAACGGCGGCGCGGGCACGACCATCGCGATCGTCGACGCCTACAACGACCCCAACGCCGAGGCCGACATGGCCGTCTACCGCTCCCAGTACGGGCTGCCCGCCTGCACGAAGGCCAGCGGCTGCTTCAAGCAGGTCAACCAGAGCGGCGGCAGCACCCTGCCCGCCAACAACACCGGCTGGGCCGGGGAGATATCCCTCGACCTCGACATGGTCTCCGCGATCGCCCCCAACGCCCACATCGTGCTGGTCGAGGCCAGCAGCGCGACGATGGCCAACCTCGGCACCGCGGTGAACACCGCCGTGAGCCTGGGCGCCAAGTACGTCTCCAACAGCTACGGCGGCAGCGAGTCCTCCGCCGACACCTCGTACGACAGCTCCTACTTCAACCACCCGGGCGTGGCCATCACCGTCTCCTCCGGCGACTCCGCGTACGGCGCCCAGTACCCGGCCGCCTCCAAGTACGTGACCGCGGTCGGCGGCACCGCCCTCAAGCGGGACAGCAGCACCCGCGGCTGGTCGGAGAGCGTCTGGCTCACCAACTCCACCGAGGGCACCGGCTCCGGCTGCTCCAAGTACGACGCCAAGCCGACCTGGCAGAAGGACACCGGCTGCACCAGGCGCACCATCGCCGACGTCTCCGCCGTCGCCGACCCCGCCACCGGCGTCGCCGTCTACCAGACCTACGGCGGCAGCGGCTGGGCCGTCTACGGCGGCACCAGCGCCGCGGCCCCGATCATCGCGGGCGTCTACGCCCTCGGCGGCGCCCCCTCCAGCGGCTCCAGCCCGGCGTCCTTCCCGTACGCCCACACCAGCGCCCTGTTCGACGTCACCACCGGCTCCAACGGCTCCTGCTCCCCGACCTACCTGTGCAAGGCGGGCACCGGCTACGACGGCCCGACCGGCCTCGGCACCCCCAACGGCACCACCGCCTTCAAGGGCTGACGCCGCACCGCACCACGGAGGCCGCCACCACCCGGTGGCGGCCTCCGCCGCTGCCCGGCTCAGGCCGGGCGCAGCGTCACCGCATGCTGCGCGCGGACGAGTTGCAGCATCGGGCAGCGCGCGTCGGCGGCGGCCAGCAGCGCGGCCAGCGTCGGCGCGGGCACGTCGCCGCGCAGGTCCACGGTCGCCGTCAGGTCGTACGGGACGGCGGGCGCGTCGGTCGGGACGCCGAAGAACCGGGCGTCGTTGTTGCGGGCGCTGACCCTGACCTCGGCCCGGTCCAGCGGGACGTCCTCCAGCGCGGCGATGCACAGCAGGGTGTGCGTCAGGCAGGTGCTGACCACCGCGCACAGCAGCTCCGGCGAGGACGGCCCGAGGCCGAACCCGCCGATGTCCGGGCCGCCGTCGCCGAGGAACGACCACTCCCCCACCCGCACCTTGCGCACCCCGGTCGCGTCGTCGGCCACGCAGACCGCGGAGACCTCCTCGTCCCAGTCCGCGCTGCTCGGCCGCCGCCGCGCGGCGTCCCGCATCGCCGCACCCTTGTCCTTCAAGTGCTGGGCCAGCCCCGGCCGTTGACCCGCAGTCGTGTTCGTCATGCCCGGTAGCGTACGGGCCGCCCCCCGGGGACGGCTGCTCAAGCTCCGGCTGCGGCCAACAGGGGCACCGATCGCGCGAGTTCGGCATCGGTGTGGGCGCTCGGCGGCCCCGGCCGACGCGCGCCCGGGGCGCGGACCGGCGGTTCTCCCGGGCGGCGTCCGTGGTGGTCACGTCGTCATGTCCTCACGTCGCCGCGTCGTCACGTCGCCGCGTCGTCACGCGGCATCGTGGAAGACCAGGCCGAGCGTGCGCCGGGTGCCCGAGCGCACCGTGCTGACGCCGTGCCGGACCGGTGCCGTGGACCAGCCCCGGGCGGAGCGGACCGGGCGGTCCCGGGTGGTGAACACCAGGCCGTGGCCCTGCGGGAGGAGGGTGGAGGTGCCGCGGGACTGGGCGCGCGGGCGCTGCTCGACCAGCAGGAACTCGCCGCCCGTGTAGTCGCGGCCCGGCTCGTCCAGGCCGATCACGACCTGCAGCGGGAAGACCAGGTCCCCGTACAGGTCGCGGTGCAGCGCGTTCCAGTCGCCGGGGCCGTAGCGCAGCAGGATCGGGGTGGGCCGGTCCTGCCCGGCCGCGCGGCACATGTCCAGCCACTGGGCCAGGGTGTCCGGCCAGGGCGCGGGGCGGCCCAGCTTGGCGGCCCAGTCGCGGGCGACGGTCAGCAGGTGCGGGTAGAAGGCCTCCCGCAGGGCGCGCAGCGGCTCGGGGAGCGGGTGGGCGAAGTAGCGGTACTCGCCGGAGCCGAAGCGGTACCGGGCCAGGTCGACGGTGGCGCGGAAGCGCCCGGTCTCCTCGTACAGCGCGGCGAGGGCGCGGCACTGGGCCGGGGTCAGCAGGCGCGGGGTGAGGGCGCAGCCGTGCGCGTTCAGCTCCTCGGTCAGGGCGGGCCAGTCGGCCCCGGCGACCGGTTCGCGCAGGGCGGGTACGGGGCGGGTGGTGGTGGTCATGGTTCCTCCGGTGTGCTGTCCGGCGCCCGCGTGGCGGAGCGGTGGTGCCCGCGCTCCGGCGGCGGGCCGCCCGGCGGGTCCTCGGTCGTCGGGCGCACGGTCACCGGTCGGCTCCTCCGCCCGGGGCGGCGCCGGACGTCCTCGTGGACGTCAGCCTTCGCCATCCGGCGGGCGATGTCCGGCGGTATTCGGACGTCGCACGCGGGCGGCCCGCCGACCGGGGCGGGACGGCCCCGCGGCCGCCCAGGGGGACGCGCCGTCCGGAATCCGGTGCGGTCGCTGCGTACCCTGACAGGTCGTCAATCCGGTAACAGGGCCGACTACACGGTGCCGGTCCCCCGGGGAACGTGACACGCCCCACACTGGGCCAACCCCCGCGGCGCCGGTCCGACCGGCCCGGTGCCGTCCCGTCGTGCCCGTGCCCCGAGGAGTCACCGTGTCCTCCACCGAGCAGTCCCCCGCCGTCCAGGGACCGCCACCCGTCCAGCGCCTCAAGGCGAACTCCGTCGGACTGACCGGCGTGATCTTCATGGCGCTGGCGACGGCCGCGCCGATCACCGCGATGACCGGCAACCTCCCGGTGATCGTGGGCGGCGGCAACGGCGTCCACGCGCCCGCGGGCTTCCTCTTCGTCACCCTGGTGCTGACGGTCTTCACGGTCGGGTACGTGTCGATGGCCCGGCACATCACCACCGCCGGAGCGTTCTACGGCTACGTCTCGCACGGTCTGGGCCGGGTGGCGGGTCTGGCCTCGGGCATGCTGGCGGTGCTCGCGTACGTGGTCTTCGAGGCCTCGATCGTGGGGATCTTCGCCTACTTCGCCCAGCAGGCCGTGGAGTCGCAGTTCGGGGTCGACCTGCCCTGGCAGGTGTTCGCGCTGGCGATGCTGGCCGTCACCGCGGTCCTGTCGTACTTCGACCTGGAGGTGGCCTCGAAGGTCCTCGCCGTGTTCCTGGTCGGCGAGGTGCTGATGCTCACCGTGCTGGCCGCCGCGGTCCTGGCGCACGGCGGCGGCCCGGACGGCCTGCACGTCTCGTCCCTGAACCCGACCGGCGCGTTCGCCGGGGTGAACGCCGGGGTCGGCCTGTTCTTCTGCTTCTGGTCGTGGATCGGCTTCGAGTCGACCGCGATGTACGGCGAGGAGTCCCGCAACCCCAAGCGGATCATCCCGCGCGCCACCCTGCTCGCGGTCGTCCTGCTCGGCGTGCTCTACACCTTCGTCTCCTGGATGGTGCTGAGCGGGAACGGCCCGGAGCGGGCCCTCGTCACCGCCGCCGGTTCCAGCCCGCTCGACCTGTTCCTCGGCCCGGCCCGGCAGTACCTGGGCCCGTGGGCGGTCACCGCCTTCCAGTGGCTGATGGTGACCAGCGCCTTCGCCTGCGGCATGGCCTTCCACCAGTGCGCGGCCCGCTACCTGTACGCGATCGGCCGCGAGGGCTTCCTGCTCCCGGCGCTCGGCCGCACCCACCCGCGGCACGGTTCGCCCTACGTCGCCTCCTTCGCCCAGACCGGCATCGCGCTGGCCGTCGTGGTGGCCTTCTGGGCGACCGGCCAGGACCCGTACGTCAGCCTGTACACCCTCACCGCGATCCTCGGCACGCTCGCCCTGCTGGTGGTGCAGACGCTGTGCTCCTTCGCCGTGATCGCCTACTTCCGCCGCAACCACCCCGAGTCCCGGCACTGGTTCCGCACCTTCACCGCCCCGCTGCTCGGCGGGCTCGGCATGCTCGCCGCGATCGTGCTGCTGGTGACGAACCTGGACACCGCGGCCGGTGCGGCCTCGAAGATCCTCTTCTTCCGGTTCATCCCGTGGATCGTCGTCGCGGTCTTCCTCGGCGGCATCGCGCTCGCCCTCTGGATGCGGGCCAGGCGCCCGGAGCGGTACGAGGTGATGGGCCGGCTGGTCGTCGAGAGCGCCCAGGAGCGCACGGACGAGGAGCACCCGGACGACGCGCCCGCGACCGCCGCGCGCTGACGCCCCGCCACCCCCTCCCGCCGCTGTCGACACCCCCTCGCCCCCCACCGAGAACGGAAAGGCCCTCCCCCATGGCGCGCACCCACCAGGCCCGACTGATCCGCAACCTGCTCGCCGACCAGGCGGTGGCCGAACGGCTGCGACTGCCCGTCGACGACTACCGCGGCCTCCGCGACGAGGCCCGCGCCGACGCCGACGGCCCCTCCCGCCGCGCGCTGCTCGCCCGGGCCGCGGCCGTCGGCGTCGGCCTGGCCGGGGCGTCCGCCCTGGGCGGCGGCGCCCGGGCCCACGCCGCCCCCGCTCCCGTCCCGAAGATCGGCGGCTCCCCCCGGATCGCGATCGTCGGCGCCGGGATATCCGGCCTGAACGCGGCCCTGACCCTCGCCGACAAGGGGGTCGCGGCCACCGTCTACGAGGCCCACCCCACCCGGATCGGCGGCCGGATGTACTCCGGCGGCAGCCCCGCCAACCCCGGCACCTGGAACCAGGGCCAGGTCTCCGAGTGGGGCGGCGAGCTGGTCGACACCGGCCACCACGCGATCAAGACCCTCTGCCAGCGCTTCGGCCTCGGCCTGACCGACGTCGGCGCCGCCCTGCCGCCCGGCGCGGAGGGCGTCTTCCACTTCAACGGGCACTACTACCCGAAGGACCGGGTCGACGCCGACTTCAAGCAGATCTGGCAGACCGTCAAGAACGACGTCCAGGCCGGTGGTTCCGCCCCCACCTGGAACAGCCACAACGCCGCCTCGGTCGCCCTGGACCGCATGTCGATCCGCGACTGGATCGAGTCCCGCGTCCCCGGTGGCTTCGGCAGCGACCTCGGCGCGCTGCTCGACTGCGCCTACGCCGTCGAGTACGGCGCCGACACCACCGCGCAGTCCTCCTACGCGATGCTGGTGATGCTCTCCTGGCAGTCCAGCCCCGGCAACCTCTCCATCTGGGGCGGCTCCGACGAGCGCTGGCACATCACCGGCGGCAACGACCAACTGCCCCGGGCCATCGCCGCCGCGCTGCCCGCCGGGACGGTGCAGCCGGGCCACACCCTGCAGGCGGTGGTCCGGAACGCCGACGGCACCCAGACCCTCACCTTCGCCCTGGACGGCGGCGGCACGAGGACGGTCGTCGCCGACCACACCGTCCTGGCCGTGCCGCTGCCGATCCTGCAGGAGCGCGTGGACCTGTCGCGGGCCGGGCTCGACCCGATGATGAAGGGCGTCCTGGCGCACATGCGGATGGGCGCCTGCACCAAGCTCAACATGCAGTTCACCCGCCGCGACTCGTGGTCCGGCACCGGCGCCTGGCCCGGCGTCTCCAACGGCGAGTGCTTCGCCGACCTGCCCTACCAGCAGGCGTGGGACGTCACCCGGGGCCAGGCCGGGAGCAACGGCATCCTGGTCCAGTACGGCGGCGGCAGCCTCGCCCGCGGCCTGACCCCGCCGACCGCGTTCACCGACGCCGCCACCCCGTACACCCGCAACCTCGTCGACGACTACCTCAGCCAGATCGACAGCGTCTGGCCCGGCACCAAGGCCGCCTGGAACGGCCGGGCCACCCTCTCCGCCTGGCACCTGAACCCGTACTCGTACGGCGCCTACTCCTACTGGCCGGTCGGCTACCTGACCGGCTACGCAGGGTACGAGGGCACCGCGCAGGGCAACCTGCACTTCGCGGGGGAGCACACCTCCTACGACTTCCAGGGCTACATGAACGGCGGCGCCGTCGAGGGCGCCCGGGCCGCCGGGGAGGTGCTGGCCGCCCTCGCCTGATCCGCCGCACGCCCCCGAACGGGGGGTCACGCGCTCCATCCGGGGGAAACCGCGAGGTCACGCGGTCTCCCCCGGCCAAGCGAAATCCCGCCTCCAGGCGGCGCAGGGCGGCGGCGGGGCCGGGGTGGCAGCGGGGCGTCGTCCCTTTGCATGGGGCGCATGTCAACTCTTCGACACGGGCGTCACCGCACGCTCCGGTCCGACCTGCTGCTGCCCTGGGTGCGGCAGACCTGTGCCCCCCGGCGGCGACCCGCCGTCCCGGCCGCGGCCTGGCGCTCGCTGCTGGCGGTGACCGCCCCGGCCGGTCTCGGCCTGCTGACCGGGCGGCCCGCCGAGGGGGTGATGGTGGCGCTGGGCGCGCTCTCGGCGGTGCTGACCGACGTGGCGGTCGGCTACCGGCACCGGGCGGTCACCATGCTGCCGCCCCAACTGCTGGGCGTGGCCGGGGCGTTCGCGACCCTGACGGCCGAGGGCGAGCCGCTCGCGCCGTACGTGCTGCCCGCGCTCGGGGTGGTGGCGGGGGTGCTGGCCTGCCTGGGCCCGGAGGGCTCGCTCGGCGCGATGATCCTGCTGATGGACGCCGAGGTGGCCATGGACCTGCCGCTGCCCGGGCCGCTCTGGCTGCCCCCGGCGCTGATGCTGCTGGGCGGCCTGTCGGTGGTCGCACCGGCGCTGGCCGGGTGGCCCTTCTTCCGCGGCCGGGCCGAACGGGCGCTGCTGGCGCAGTGCCTGACGGGCTGCGCGGCGGTGCTGGAACCGGACGCCGCCGGGCCCGCCGGGACCGCCCGGCGACGCGCCCTGCACGACGCGCTCGAACGGGCCCGGCACACCGGCACGGTCGGCGGCGGCCCGCTCCCGGCCCGCCACCTGCCCGGGCTGCTCGCCCTCGCCGGGACGGCCTCCGCGGCCGGGGCCCGCGGGCTGGCCTCCGACGGGGCGCTGCGCGAGCGGCTGCGCGCCGAGGCGCAGCGGATCGCGGCGGGCCGCCCGGCGTCGGACGCGCCGTGGCCGCCGGGGCGCGGGCCGCTGGACGTGCGGCTGGCGCGGGCGGCCAGGGCGGCGGTCGCGCCCGAAGTCCCGTCGGACGCAGGCGCGTTGACGGGGGCGGGGGCGGGGTCCGTCCGGGCGGACGGTCGGTGGGCGGCGGCCCGGGCGGTGCCGGCGGATCCGCGGTCCTGGCTGGGCGGCCTGCGGGTGGGCCTGGCGCTGCTGCTGGCGGGCGCGGCGGCGGCGTACTGCGACCTGCCGCACCCGTACTGGGCGGTGCTGAACGTGACCTTCGTGTGCCGTCCGGACATCGGGCCGGTCACCGGCCGTGCGCTGGAACGGTTCTGCGGGACGGCGCTCGGCCTGCTGTGCAGCGGACTGGCGCTGGCCTGGGCGGGGTCGGACGCGGTGCTGCTGGCGGTGCTGGCGCCGGCGGCCGGGCTGGTCCCGGCGCTCTCCGGGACGGGCTACCTCTACCAGGCGGCGGCGCTGGCCACGGTGGTCATGACGGTCACCCAGCTCGCGGGCGACCCGGGACTGCCGCTGCTGCTGCCCAACCTGGCCTCCTGCGCGATCGGCTGCCTGGCCGCGGCCCTCGCCTGCGAACTGCTCGGCCCCCGCCACCGGCAGCTCGCGGTGGCCCGCCGCCTCGCCGCCGCGGTCGAACAGGCCACCCTCGCGCTGTCCCCCCACCGCCCCCGCACCGCGCTCGCCCCGTACCTCCACCTGGCTTTGGCCCGCGCCGAGTTCGAGCGCGCCCGGCGCGAGCCGCCGTGGCGGCGGGGGGCGACCGGGCGGTGGGCCGCGCTGATCGACGAGGTGGAGCGGACGGTGGACGCCGCCCTCGCCCCCGTCCCCGCGCCCGCCGACCACCGCCACTTCGACGCCACCCGCCACCACCTGCACCGCCTCGCCGAACGGCTGCGCCACCCAAACGGCCTGGACGGCCTGGGCACGGCAACGAGCGCAGCAGCGGGCGGGACGACGGCGGAGGGCCGCCGCCCGGCCGCGCCCGCGCCGCGGGCGCCCGGGGTCGGGTGGCGCAGCGCCCGGGTCGGGTAGGGCGGCGCGGCCCCGGCGGCGTCCGTCGGGATGCCGAGGGCGGCGGTCCCCGTCGGCGGGGTCGGGTAGGTTCCCGGCATGCCCGACACCGATCCCCTGGTCCCCGTCCTCGCCGGACTCGTCGTCGACCTCGTCCGCTTCCTCGACGACTGCGAGGACGACGAGGTCGACCCCGACTCCGCGGTCCGCATGACGGAGGACGTGGGCTGGGTGCTGAAGCAGCTGCCGCCGGAGCAGCTCGACCGCTTCCTGGCCGTGCTGGCGGGCCTGGCCGCGGCGGAGCCGGACCCGCGGCGGCGGGAGTTCCTGGCGGAGTTCCCCTTCTCCTGCGGCCTGGTCCCGGAAGGCCCCGAAGGCTGAGGCCGGGCCCCGAGGACTAAGGCCGAACCCCGGCGGCCCCCGGCGGCCGGGCCCTCTGCCCGCGGCGAATCTGCGGCGGGCAGAGAACCCTTCGCCGGGGGCCGCCGGGGGCCGACAGTGGAGTCACCGACCCTCCGTCAGCACCGGGAGAAGCGATGACCCCACTGCCCCCCACCCTCCAGCAGCTCCGCCCCCGGGCGGAGGACGGCGACACGCCGCCCAGCCCGTTCGACGACCACCTGGCGGCGCTGCTGCTGGCCCGGCGGATCGTGCTGCTCGGCACCCAGGTCGACGACGTGTCGGCGAACCGGGTGTGCGCGCAGTTGCTGCTGCTCTCCGCGGAGGACCCGGAGAGCGACATCAGCCTGTACATCAACAGCCCGGGCGGGTCGGTGACGGCCGGTCTGGCCATCTACGACACCATGCGGCTGATCCCGAACGACGTGTCGACCCTGGCGATGGGGTTCGCCGCCAGCATGGGCCAGTTCCTGCTGACGGTGGGCGCGCCGGGCAAGCGGTTCGCGCTGCCGAACGCGCGGATCATGATGCACCAGCCCTCGGCCGGCATCGGCGGCACCGCGGCCGACATCGAGATCCAGGCGGAGAACCTGGAGTACACCAAGCGGGCCATCGAGCGGATCACCGCCGAGCACACCGGGCAGAGCCCGGAGACGATCGCCCGGGACGGCGACCGGGACCGCTGGTTCACGGCCGAGCAGGCCCGCGACTACGGGATGGTCGACCGGGTGCTGGAGTCGCTGTCCGAGGTCGGCGCCGGGGCGTCGCGGCGACGGGCGGGGCTGTGACCATGGCCTCCTACCCGATCCCGTACGTGATCGAGCGGACCGCGCAGGGCGAGCGCTCGTACGACGTGTTCAGTCGGCTGCTCAACGAGCGGATCGTCTTCCTCGGCACCGAGATCGACGACGGCGTGGCCAACGTGGTGATCGCCCAGTTGCTGCACCTGGAGTCCGCGGGCCACGACCAGGAGATCGCGATCTACCTGAACTCGCCCGGCGGGTCGTACACCGCGCTGATGGCGATCTACGACGCGATGAGCTTCGTGCAGTGCCCGATCGCCACCTACTGCGTCGGGCAGGCCGCCTCCACCGCGGCGGTGCTGCTGGCGGGCGGCGACCCGGGGCGGCGGGCGGTGCTGCGGCACTCGCGGGTGCTGCTGGGGCAGCCCGCCAGCGGCGGGCGGCGCGGGACGGTCTCCGACCTGAGCCTGGCCGCCAAGGAGGTGCTGCGGATCCGCGCCCAGGTGGAGGAGGTGCTCTCCCGGCACACCGGCCACCCGGTGGCCGAACTGCGGGCGGACATGGACCGGGAGAAGGTGTTCGGCGCGGAGGAGGCCGTCGCGTACGGTCTCGCCGACCGGGTGCTGAACAGCCGCCTCCCCGCCGCCTGAACCCCGGTGCGGCGGGCCGCTCTGCCGGGGAGCCGTCAGGCCGCCAGGCAGAGCCCGCCGTACCGGCCCGCGGTGGCCGTCCGGCCGCCCAGGGCGGTGGTGCTGCGCAGGGCGGTCGTGCTGTGCGCCGCGACGAGTTCCCGCTGCACCAGCGAGAGCACGTCGCCGAGCCCGAGGCCGAGCGCCCGGGCGGCGGCGGCGAGCACCTCCGAGGAGGCCTCCTTGCGGCCGCGCTCCAGCTCCGACAGGTAGGGGACGGAGATCCGGGCGGCCTCCGCGACGTCCTTCAACGTCCGTTCCTGGGCCAGGCGTTCGCGTCGCAGCACGCCGCCCACCACGTCCCGCAGCAGCGGCTCCTTGGGCTGCCTGGGCTGCTGCGCCTCCGGCCGGGGGCGCAGCGGGACGACGCGGGGCCGGAGGTCGGCCGGCGCGGGCGAGGCGTGAGTTGTCATCTCCCCAGCCTAGGCACCGCGCCCCCGGGCGGAAGCCCGCGCCGCTCTGCCCTCAGCAGAACCGGCCGCCGGGAACTGGCGTTCCCCCGGCGGCCGGTCCGCACCGCGTCGGTCGGGCTACTCCTTGCCGGGCACCGCCAGGATGCACAGCAGCGAGCAGGCCACCGCGGAGGACGCCGCGCTGGTGGTCGGGGTGGTGCCCGCGGGCGCGTTCGCGGCGACGAAGTTCGCGGACGCGGTGTTCTTCAGCGGCAGCGCCAGCAGCAGCGAACTGCAGTAAACCTGGCGGCTGCTCCCGGCGGCCAGCGCGAACGTCCCGGCGGCGTTCCGGCAGGCGGGCGTGGTCGGGTCGTTGACGGTGACCTGGGCGGCGTCGACCGGTCCGGCGTTGGTGACGGTGATCCGCCAGTACGCGGTGCCGAGCAGGCCGAGCAGGCCGACGGGACTGGTCTTGGCCCAGGGTCCGGGTCCGCCGGGTCCGCAGTCGTGCGGGTTGGCGGAGCCGCAGATCTCCTTCTCGACGCCGACCTTGGGCTGGCAGCCGCTGCCGGGGGCGACGGCGGTGGTGACGGTGTTGGAGGTGAGCGCGCCGGTGGCGTCGGTGCCGGTGGCGGTGTTGGTGACCTTGCTGGTGGCGCAGTCGGCGCCGACGGTGGTGCGGAAGCAGATCTGCGGCGCGTCGCCCCGGTACTCGACGACCAGCATCGGGTGGTTGGTGGCGGTGAAGTCGCCGGTGCTGGTGAGCACGAGCTGGGCGGTGACGGTGAGCGCGGGGTGCGCGGCGGGGTCGATGCCGCTCAGGTCGACGGTGCCGTCGGGGGCGAGGCCGGGGTTGGCGACGGGGGTGCCGTCGGGGTCGGTGACCAGCACCCGGGAGGCGGCGAGGTCGAGGTGGGTGAGGTCGAGGCCGGTGAGCCGGGCCCGGGTGTAGGCCTGGACGTGGCCGGTGCTGCCGTCGCAGTAGAAGTCGGCGGGGGCGAGGGTGACGGTGGCGCCGCTGTGCTGGCAGGGGCTGGCGGCGGTGGCCGGGTCCATCGAGAAGAGGATCCCGGCGTCGCCGAGGCCGATCAGGCAGCGGGTGGTGCTGTCGTAGCGGTAGCCGTAGTCACGGGTGACGCCGTTGTTGGCGGTGGGGTGGGTGGCGATCTGCGGGAACCCGGCGCAGGGGGCGGCGGCCGTCCAGTCGTAGCAGACGGTGGCGCCGTTGCCGCCGCTGCCGCTCCAGACGGGGAAGTAGCTGCGGGTGCCGCCGTCGGTGGTGACGGTCTCGGGGTCGAAGCTCAGCGTCCCGCCGCTGAGGGCGGACAGCGCGGTGGGCGGGGTGAGCGGCGAGCCGTCGACGGCGTAGCAGGTGGTCAGCACGGTGGTGCCGCCGACGGTGCTGGTGCAGGCGCCGACGGGGTGCCCGGCGGTGTCGTACGCGGTGTAGGCGTTGTAGGTGTTGTAGGAGGAGTTGGGCCCGGCGGTGTGCGGGGTGTCCCAGCCCGCGCAGACGGTGTTGGTGGCGGTGTCGAAGCAGCCGATGGCGGGCGGTCCGGTGACGCTGGAGCCGCCGCCCAGCGGGGCGGAGGAGGCGAACACCTTGTCGCCGACGGTGGTCAGGCCGCCCTGGTAGAGCGCGGTGGGGGTGTTCGGCAGGTCGTGGTTGGGGGCGACGACCGGGCCGTAGGGCTGTCCGGCGCAGGGGGTGCGGGCGGGCAGCGCCAGGCAGAGCACCTGGCCGGTGCTGGCGACGGCGTACAGGTGGTCGCCGACCTTCGCCAGTCCGGCGAGGCTGTTGGCGCTGCTGGGGCTGGTGCCGTTGGCGGCGAGCGCGGTGTAGCCGCAGTTGGCGTGGGCGGCCAGGTCGAGGCAGGCGATGCCGACGCCGGTGGCGGTCGAGGCCGGGTAGTACAGCAGGTTGGGCTGCTGGGGGTCGAGCACGTACTTGGAGGTCAGCGGGCTGCCGAGGTCGCCGGTGTTGCCGGTGCCGAGCGGTCCGGCGGCGCTGTTCAGCGGGCGCGGCCAGGGACCGCCGGTACAGGGCTGACCGGTGGTCAGGCTGCTGCACACCACCTTGGCGGCGGCCGGGGTGGCGTGGTGGTAGATGCTCCAGGCCTGCACCTCGCCGGTGGGCGTCCGGTACAGCACGGGGGTGTAGCCGTCGCCGCCGGTGGCCTGCGCGGTGGGCTGGACGGGGGCCAGCAGCAGCGGGGAGACCTCCGTCCCGCCCGCCCGGGAGACCGGGTTCTCGGCCCGGACCGCGACGGTGGCGGCGCCGGTGTCGTTCGGCCCGAAGGTGCTGCCGTCGGTCGACCAGGAGGCGGTCCAGCCCGGCGGCACCTTCAACGAGCCGGGCACGTACGCCTGGGCGCCGCCCGCCCCGGTGATCGCGTCGGTGACGGTGGCCGGGGCGGGGGTGTCGCCGGTGGTGCCGTTGCGGTACTGGACGGTCCAGTTGAGGGTGTCCCCGTGCTCGGCGGTGGCGGCGCCGGGGTGGGTGGTGTTCTGCACGCTCTTGACCAGCGCGGAGCCGGACGCGGGGTCGGCGGCGGTGGCGGTGTCCGCGGCGGCGGCCCGGCCGCTCGCGGGGAGGGTGCCGCCCGCGCCGACCAGCAGCAGGGCGGTGGTGAGCGCCGCGGCCAGGGCGGCGCGGGGCGTCCCGGTTCGGCGGGTGCGGTCGGCTCGACGGATCGGCAGGGGCGGACGTTGGCTTCTCAGCACGGTTTCTCCACCTCGGATCAGCAGCTGACCTGACGGTGCGTCAGGTCACGCCGCGGACCAAGGTAAGGCGCCGGACCGTTCGCCCCGGACCTACTTTTCCTATTGATCGCATCATGAACGAATATGACCGTCCGCCGGGCTCGTCACCGCCCCGGAAAACGAACGAACGGCCGTCGATCGCCCGGGAGTTCGCCGACCGGGCCCGCTCAGGGTTCGGCGTGCAGGCTCGGCAGGTTGACCACGATCGCCTCCTGGGTGCTGCGGGCGATCACCACCACCGCCTCGTGCGCGGGATCGGGGTTCTCCTCGCGGTGCGGGACGTAGGGCGGCACGAAGACGTAGTCCCCCGGCCCGGTGCGCAGCCGGACCTCGACCGGCTCGCCCGAGGAGTGGTCCAGGAAGACGAACTCGGGGTGGCCGCTGACCACGTGGATCGCGGTCTCCGACTCGCCGTGGTGGTGGTCGGAGGAGGCGGTGGCGGGGGCGACGTGGGTCTGGCCCATCCAGAGCTTCTCCGAACCGACGGTGCGCCCGCTGATCGCCGCGAACCTGCGCATCCCGCCGCTCTGCGCGGTGTCGCCGTCGAGCCCGTCGGCCCTGATGTGGTGCAGGCGGGCGCGCAGCGGGACGGCGGCGCCCGGGTCGGCGGCGCCCGGTGCGGGCAGGTGCGGGTGGAAGCCCTCCCCCGCGCAGGTGGTCGCGCTCCCGTCGGTCGCCGGTACGGGGTGGTGCGGTGCGGCGGACACGGGTCCTCCCGGGGTCGGCGGGGTGCGCGGAACGGGGGGAACGCTAGGCGCGCCCCGAAAAGGATGTCAAGAGGTGTCCTTTCGCCCGGAGCTCCGGATCGACTGCTCCGGGCGGGACTTGATGATCTCCCGCCCCGGTGGATACTTCGGGGTATGCATATTTCCGCGAAGGCGGACTACGCCGCCCGCGCCCTGGTCGAGCTGGCGTGCGACACGGGACGTCCGCTCACCTGCGAGGCCATCGCCTCCTCCCAGGAGATCCCGTTCCGGTTCCTGAAGTCCGTCGTCGGCGACCTGCGCCGGGCCGGGCTGGTCCGCAGCCAGCGCGGCTGCGAGGGCGGCTACTGGCTGGGCCGTCCGGCCGCGGAGATCACGCTGCTCGACGTGGTGCGCGCCGTGGACGGCGAACTGATCACCCTGCGCGGCGAACCGCTGGCCCACCTCGCCTACCCGGGCCCGGCCGACGCGCTGCCCGGCATCTGGCGCGAGGTCGAGGAGCGCACCGGGGAACTGCTGGCCGCCACCACCGTGGCCGCCCTGGTGCGCCGCTCCCGCCGCCCGGCACCCCGCCCGGTCGCGGAGGCGGTGTGACCGGCCGTCCGGGCCCGGTCCCCCCGCTGGAGGTCGTCGAGTTCACCGACCCGTTCTGCCCCTGGGCCTGGGGCTCGGAGCCGGTGCTGCGGGCGCTGCGCCGCTCGCTGGGCGGGAGCGCCGCGCACCGGCGGGTGTTCGGGATCCTGTTCGACGAGGACGAGGAACCGGCCCCGGATCCGGCCGCGGAGGCCGCCTGGTACGGGGAGTTCGTGGCCCGGGTGTCGGGGCACACGGGCGCGCCGCGCCCGGCCCGGCTGCGCTGGGTCGCGGCGAGCAGTTGGCCCGCCTCGCTGGCGGCCGCGGCCGCGGAGGCGCAGGGCCCGCGGGTGGCCGAGCGGGTGCTGCGGCGGCTGCGCGAGTCGATGTTCGTCCGGGGCGAGCCGGCCGACACCCCGGAACGGATCGCGGCGGCGCTGCGCGGGGTGCCGGACCTGGACGCGGCGGCGCTGGCCGCGGCCGCGGCCTCGGCGCCGGTGCGGGAGCGGGTGGCACGCGACCGGGCCGAGACCAGGGCGCCGCGGCCGGAGGTGGTGGGACTGCGCGGGCCGGGCCCGCACCCGGGCGGGGCGAAGGAGATCGCGGACGGGCACCGCTACGCCCTGCCGACGCTGCTGTTCCGCGGCCCGGCGGGGTGCCGGGTGGTGCCCGGCTGGCGTCCGGCGGCGGAGTACCTGGCGGCGGCGCGCGCGGTGTGCCCGGAGCTGCCCGCGACGCCGGAGGAGCGGCCCGACCCGGCCGAGCTGCTGCGCCACCACCGGAGCCTGACGGCGCCGGAGCTGCCGGACGGCCCGCCGCCCGGGGCGGTGACGCTCGCCACCGCGGGCGGCCCGCTGCACCTGTCGGCGGAGGAGGCCGCCGTCTCGCCGCTGCTCTCCGGATCCTGAGACGCTCCGGACACGTCCCGAACCGCGCGACCCTTCCTGACGCTCCGTCAGTTTCCTTCCGCTGTCTGCGGATTCATTCCCCCGGCGGCTCGAAGCAGCCCGCGCCCCAATGGGACACCTTTTGGTGTCCATTGACACCGGGCCGGACCGCCCGACAGGATGACGGCATGGTTTCGACGCACCCCAACGTGGTGTGCCGCTACGTGGACTTCCGGCGCACCAGCAGCGACCTCTGTCTCTGAGTGCCCTCCTCCGCCGGCGGCACGACCGCCCGCGGCTCCCGGAGCGCGGCCGTCCCGCGCCGCCCGGCAGGCCCCGGCCGCCGTCCCCGGGCCTCCTCCCCCTCCAGGCACCGCCGCCTCGCCCCTGACCGGGCGGCGGCAGCTGCCGCCCCCTCCCCCCTCCGGTGCCCCGCCGCGCCGTCGCACCCGTTCCCCGCCGTCCGCGGTCCGCCCGCGTCGAGGCGCGCGTCCGGGTGCCCGCCGCGCCGTGAAAGGTGACGCACGCCCATGACCAGCTCCGCCCTGCCCTCAGCCACCCTCGCCAGACGCTCCTTCCTCGGCCTCGGCCTGGGAGCGGGCGCCGCGCTCGCCCTCGCCGCCTGCGGCGGCGCCACGGTCGCGCAGACCGGCTCCGGCAGCTCCGGCACCCTCAAGTGGGGCTGGGCGCTGCCCACTTCGTGGGACCCGGTGTTCTCCTCGGCCGGCTGGGACGTGCACGTGCTGTCCCTGGTCTACGCCGGGCTGACCAAGCTCGACGAGAGCGGCAGGGCCGTCCCCGCCCTGGCCACCGGCTGGACGTACGACGCCGACGGCACCCGGCTGACCTTCACCCTGCGCCCCGGGCTGGTCTTCGCGGACGGCACGCCGCTGGACGCCACCGCCGTGCAGAAGAGCCTGGACCGGGGCCGGACCGAGCCCAAGTCGCTGGTCGCCCCGCAGCTGACCCAGGTCAAGCGGGTCTCGGCCCCGGACGCCACCACCGTGGTGCTCGAACTCGCCTCCCCCGACTACCAGTTGCCCAACCTGCTGGCGGGCAAGACCGGCCTGGTGGTGAACCCGAAGGCGTTCGAGTCGAACGCCGCGGCCCTGGCCTCCGCGCCGGCCGGCGCGGGACCGTTCAGCCTGGTCTCCTACGTGCAGAACAGCAAGGCCGTGCTGCGCCGCAACCCGCACTACTGGGACGCCGGTTCGATCGGGCTGGAGAACTTCGAGGTCTACCCGCTGCCGGACGCCGCCACCGTGGTCAGCGGCCTGCAGTCCGGGCAGTTCGACGTCGCCCAGATCCCCGGCAGCCAGGTCGAGGCCGCCCGGGCCGCGGGCCTGGAGGTGCAGGAGATCCCGTCGCTGGTGGTCGCGGTGCTGGACGTCAACACCACCAAGGCGCCGTTCGACAACCCGGACGTGGTCGAGGCGCTGAAGTACGCGATCGACCGCGAGGCCCTGGTGAAGACCCAGCTGTTCGGGCACGGCGAGGCCAACTACCAGCCGTTCCCGAAGGGTTACGTCGGCTACGACCCCGGCTCGGCGGACCTGTTCCGCTACGACCCGGACAGGGCCCGGGCGCTGCTGGCGAAGGCCGGGCACCCGGACGGCGTCGACCTGACGCTGACCACGAGTGCCGCGCAGGGGCTGCCCGAGCAGTTGCAGGCGCAGCTGAAGCAGGTCGGCATCCGGGCCACCATCGAGGTGATCCCGCAGGCGCAGGCCACCCAGATCGTCTACGTGCAGCACTCCAAGGCGCTGTTCACCGACCAGTTCGCGGGCCGCGACTCGGCCGCCCAGGCGTTCCAGGTGCTGTTCGGCGAACAGGGACTGATGAACCCGGGCCGCACCACCCCTCCGGAGCTGCTGGCGGCCGTGCAGCAGGTGTCGCGCACCCCGCTGGACTCGCCGGACTACCCGAAGGCGCTGCGGGCGGCGACCGCGCTGGCGGTGCGGACGATGCCGAACGTGTTCCTGTACAGCGTGCCGCGGCTGCTGGCCCGGCGGAAGGCGGTGTCGCCGATCCCGGCGTTCACCGTGGTGCAGCGCTTCGAGGGGGTGAGGGTCGCGTGAGCGCGGCGCTGCCCGTCCCGACCGGGCGCACCGCCGGGTGGGTGGTGCGCCGGGCCGCCCGGGCGCCCCGCTCGCTGGGCCGGGTGCTGGCCTCCGCCGCGACGGTGTTCCTGCTCTCCTCGGTGCTGACCTTCGGGCTCGGCGCGGTCTCCGACGCCAACCCGGCGGCGGCGGTGCTCGGCGAGACCGCGACGCCCGCCGACATCGCCCGCCTCGACCACGAGTTCGGCCTCGACCGGCCGCTGTGGGCGCAGTTCGGCAGCTGGCTGGGGCACGCCGTGCAGGGCGACCTGGGCCGCTCCTGGTTCACCACCCTGCCGGTGGGCGACTCGATCGCGACCGCCCTCCCGGTGGACCTGTCGATCGCCGGGCTGGCGCTGCTGCTGGCCGTGCTGCTGGGCGCGGCCGGGGGCGTCGCGGCCGCGCTGCGCCCCGGCAGCCGGGTGGACCGCGCGGTCACCGCGCTGTGCACCCTGCTGGGCACGCTCCCCGCGTTCGTGGTCGCGATCGGTCTGATCACCCTGGTCTCCGTGCAGTTGCGGCTGCTGCCCTCGGGCGGCTACGTGCCGCTGGGGCAGGACCCGGGCCAGTGGCTGCGGTTCGCGCTGCTGCCCGCCCTGGCACTGAGCCTGGACGCGGCGGCGGGCATCGCCCGGCAACTGCGCACCTCGCTGGTCGGCGCGCTGCGCGAGAACTGGGCGACCGGTGCGACGATGCGCGGGCTGTCGCGGCGCCGGGTGCTGTTCGGGCACGTACTGCGCAACGCCGCCGGGCCCGCCGTGACGGTGCTCGGGATGAGCGTGCCGATGCTGATCGGCGGCGCCGTCGTCACCGAGCGGATCTTCAACCTGCCGGGGATCGCCCAGCTCTCGCTGCGCGCCGCCGAACAGCACGACGTCCCGGTGATCCAGGGCACCCTGCTGGTGACCGTCGCCGTGGTGCTGGTCGCCAACCTGGCGGTGGACGCCGGGCTGCTGGCGCTCAACCCGGCCGCCCGCCGCCCGGCCCCGGCGGGTGCGCGGTGAGCGCGGCGCTGCGCCGCCCGGTGGTGCGGGCCTCGCTCGCGGTGCTGGCCGCGGTCGCGCTGCTCGCCGTGCTCGGCGGGCGGCTCGCCCCGCTCGACCCGCTCGCCCAGGACACCGCGCACCTGCTCCGGGGGCCCGGCGCCGGGCACCTGCTGGGCACCGACTACCTGGGCCGGGACGTGCTCAGCCGGCTGCTCGCGGGCACCGGCCCGTCGGTGGCCGCGGCCGCCGAGGCGGTCGGCACCGCCCTGCTGCTCGGCGTGCTGCCCGGCCTGGCCTCGGTGCGCTTCTCCGCCCCGCTGGCCTGGGCCGCGCTGCGCGCCGTGGACGCCCTGATGACGCTGCCGTTCACGCTGTTCGCGATCGCCGCGGTCGGCGTGCTCGGCAACGGGCTGCACCAGGCGATGCTGGCCCTCGGCGTGCTGCTGGCCCCGCTGTTCTTCCGGGTCACCCGGGCCGCGGCGCTCGGCCTGGACCGGGCCCAGTACGTGGAGGCCGCCGAACTGATGGGCGCCGGACGGCTCACCGTGCTGCGCACCCACGTGTGGCGCAAGGTGCTGCCGACGGTCGCGGTCACCACGGCGCACGCGCTGGCCACCGCCCTGCTGACGGTCGCCTCGCTGACCTTCCTCGGCATCGGCGTCCAGCCGCCCGCCCCGACCTGGGGCGGGATGCTCGCCAGCGACCTGGGCTTCCTCGCCCAGCAGCCGTGGGCCCCGGCCGTTCCCACCGCGCTGATCATGCTGACCGTCGGGGCGCTCAACCTGCTCGCCGACGCCCTGCGGGACGCCGAACCGGCCGCGCCCGCGCCCGACACCGCGGCGGACGCCGTCCCCGTCCCGCCGCCGCACCCCGAGGAGGTCCGCGATGACCACCGCGTCCACGTCTGAGCGCCCCGTCCTGGAGGTCGAGAACCTGCGGGTGTCCGTCGGCCGGGGCGCCGCCGAGGCGGTGCGGGAGGTGTCCTTCACCGTCCGCGCCGGGCAGTGCGTCGGCCTGGTCGGCGAGTCCGGCAGCGGCAAGACGCTCACCTGCCGGGCCGTGCTGGGCCTGCCCGCCCCCGGCGTCGAGGCCGCCGCAGACACCCTCGCCCTCGGCGGCACCGACCTGCTCGGCCTGGACGGACGCGGCTGGCAGCGGCTGCGCGGCACCCGGCTCGGCGCGGTGTTCCAGGATCCCGGCTCCTACCTCAACCCCTCGCTCACCGTCGGCCGCCAACTCGCCGAACCGCTGCGGGTGCACGGCGGCCTCTCCCGCGCGGACGCCCGCCGCCGCGCCGTCGAACTCCTCGACTCGGTCGGGCTGCGCGACCCGGAGGCCGTCCACGACCGCTACCCGCACGAGCTGTCCGGCGGCATGCTGCAGCGCGTCCTGATCGCGATCGCCGTCAGCGGCGACCCCGACCTGCTGGTCGCGGACGAGGCCACCACCGCGCTGGACACCGTCGTCCAGGCCGAGGTCCTCGACCTGCTGGCCCGGCTGCGGGAGGAACGCGGCCTCGGCCTGCTGCTGGTCAGCCACGACCTCGCGGTGGTCGCCGACGCCACCGACCGGCTGCTGGTCCTCTACGCGGGCGAGGTCGTCGAGGACGGCCCGACCGCGAACGTGGTCGCCGCGCCCGCCCACCCGTACACCGAGGCCCTGCTCGCCGTCGCCGGGCTCGGCGGCGGCACCCGCACCCGCTTCCCGGTCATCCCCGGCCGGCCCCCCGCCCCCGGCACCTCCGCCCCGGGCTGCCGCTTCGCCCCGCGCTGCGCGTACGCGACGCCGGAGTGCACGCTCGCCCCGGTCCCCCTGGCCACGGGGGCGGACGGCCGCAAGGTGCGCTGCCTGCGCAGCAGTTAGGGGCCCGGGGAACGGCGGGTCCGAGCTGCTGGCGGCCGGAGCCCGTCGGAGGCCCGTGCTGCTTCGGGCCCGTGAACGGAACCCGGAGCCACCGCACGCACGAGCAGTGAACCGTCAGCAGCCCCGTGCCCGCCGTTCCCCGGGCCCCTGGATCGTCCCCCTCGTCCTACCGGAGGTGCCTGTCATGACCGCTCTGCTCGAAGTCCGTTCGCTGGAGGTGGAGTTCGACCGCGGCGTCCCGGTGCTGGACGGGATCGACCTCCAGGTGCGGGCCGGGGAGATCCTCGGGGTGATCGGGGAGACCGGCTCCGGGAAGACCACGCTGGCGCGGGCGGTGGTGGGGCTGGCGCCGGTCGTCGGGGGGCGCATCACCGTGGACGGGCGGGACCGGGCCCGGCTGCGCGGGCGGGCGCTGCGGGAGGTGCGGCGGGCCGGGGCGGTGCAGTACATGTTCCAGGACCCGCTGCGTTCGCTGGACCCGGACCTGACGGTGCTGCGGCTGGTGGGCCAGCCCCTCGCGGTGGCCGGCGTCCCGGCCGGTGAGCGGCGGCAGCGGGTGCTGGAGGCGCTGGACCTGGTCGGCCTGGACCACGCGCTGGCCGGGCGCCGCCCGGCCCTGCTCTCCGGCGGCCAGCGCCAGCGCGTCGCGCTGGCCCGGGCCGTCGTCACCCGCCCGCGGCTGCTGCTGGCCGACGAACCGGTGTCGGCCCTGGACGCCTCGAACCGCAACCACGTGCTGCGCCTGCTCGACGGGTTGCGGCGCGAGCTGGACCTCGCGGTGGTGCTGATCTCGCACGACCTGGAGTCGCTGGCGGGGGTCGCCGACCGGCTGGCGGTGCTGTACCGGGGGCGGATCGTGGAGAGCGGCCCGGCGGCGGACGTGCTGGGCCGACCGCTGCACCCGTACACGGCGCTGCTGGCGGCGTCCGCACCGGGCGGGGGCGCGGCGCGGCGGGCCGAACTGGCCGCGCTGCGCGCTCCGGCGGCCGCCCGGCCGGAGGTCTCGGCGTGCGCGTTCGCGCACCGCTGCCCGTTCGCCGACGCGGGCTGCGCGGACCGCCCGGCGGAGACCGAGCCGCTGCCGGGCCGGACGGTGGCCTGCCACCGGGCCACCGGGTGGCGCACCGCCGAAGCTTCCTGACCATCCGTCGACTCCTGGAGCGCGAACACCATGTCCGGTCGTCCCACCACCTCGCACTGGGGTGCCTTCCGGGTCCGCCCGCGCCCCGACGGCGGGGTGCTGGTCGAGCCGCACCCGGCGGATCCGGCGCCCTCGCCGCTGCTGGCGGGCGTCGCGGGGTCGCTGCGCCACCGCACCCGGGTGCGTCGGCCGGCCGTCCGGGAGGGGTGGCTGCGGGGCGGGCCGGGGACGGGCGCCGGGCGCGGGCGGGAGCCGTTCGTGGAGGTGTCCTGGGAGCGGGCGCTGGACCTGGTCGCCGGTGAACTGGCCAGGGTGAAGCGGGAGTTCGGACCACAGGCGGTGTTCGGCGGCTCGTACGGCTGGGCGTCGGCGGGCCGGTTCCACCACGCGCAGAGTCAACTGCACCGCTTCCTGGCCCTGTTCGGCGGGTACACGGCGTCCCGGAACTCGTACAGCCTGGGCACCTCGCTGGTGCTGCTGCCCCGGGTGGTGGGGGACGCCGAGGCGGTGCTGCGGGCCGCGTCCTCGTGGCCGACGATCGTGCGGCACACCCGGCTGGTCGTCGCGTTCGGCGGCGTCCCGGCGAAGAACGTGTACGTCACGCCCGGCGGGGTGACCCGGCACGGCACGCCCGGGTTCCTGGCCCGACTGGCCGCCGCCGGAACGGAGGTGGCGCTGGTCTCGCCGCTGCGCGACGACCTGCCGGAGGGGCCGGTCACCGACTGGCTGCCGGTCGTCCCGGGCACCGACGCCGCGCTGATGCTGGCCCTCACCCACACCCTGGTCGCCGAGGGCCTGCACGACCGGGACTTCCTCGCCCGCTGCACCAGCGGCTGGCCGGTGCTGGAACGCTACCTGGACGGCCGGGCCGACGGCACGCCCAAGGACGCCGACTGGGCCGCGCCGATCTGCGGCCTGGCCGCGGAGCGGATCCGCGCGCTGGCCCGGCGGATGGCCGCCACCCGGACGCTGGTCACCGTCACCTGGTCGCTGCAGCGGGCCCGGTACGGCGAGCAGCCGGTCTGGGCGGCGCTCGCGCTGGCCTGCGCGCTCGGCCAGATCGGGCTGCCCGGCGGCGGGTTCGGCCACGGCTACGGGTCGATGGGCGACGTCGGCGACCCCGGGCCCGCGCTGCGCCTGCCGTCCCTGCCCCAACCGGCCAACCCCGTCGAGGAGTTCATCCCCTGCGCACGGATCGCCGACCTGCTGCTGCACCCCGGCGAGGAGTACCCCTACGACGGCACCACCCGTCGCTACCCGGACGTCCGGCTGGTGCACTGGGCGGGCGGCAACCCGTTCCACCACCACCAGGACCTGGGACGGCTGCGCCGCGCCTTCGCCCGCCCGGAGACCGTGATCGTCCACGAGCCGCACTGGACGGCCACCGCCCGGCACGCCGACATCGTGCTGCCCGTCACCACCCCGCTGGAGCGCGAGGACTTCGGCGGCGGCCGGCGCGACACCCACCTGGTCGCCATGCACCGCGCCGTCGACCCGGTCGGCGAGGCCCGTGACGACCACGCCGTCCTCGCCGCGCTCGCCGAACGCCTGGGCTTCGCAAGGGAGTTCACCGAGGGGCGGACCCCCCGCCAGTGGCTGGAGCACCTGTACGGGCAGTGGGCGGAGCAGCTGCGCGCGGACGGCGCGGGCGACCCGCCGCCGTTCGACCGGTTCTGGGCCGCCGGCGAGTGGCAGCTGCCGGAACAGCCCGCGGAGCGCACCCTGTTCGCCGCGTTCCGGGCCGATCCGCAGCAGCACCCGCTGGCCACCCCGAGCGGCCGGATCGAGCTGTACTCCCCCGCGGTCGCCGCGCTCGGCCTGCCCGACTGCCCCGGCCACCCCGCCTGGCTGGACCCGCGCCCCGACCCCGCCGACGCCCGGCGGCACCCGCTGCTGCTGGTCGCCAACCAGCCCGCGACCCGGCTGCACAGTCAACTCGACGTCGGGGCGGCCAGTCTGGCCGACAAGGTCGCCGGACGGGAGGCCGTCGAACTGCACCCCGCGGACGCGGCGGCGCGTTCGGTCGCCGACGGCGACCTGGTGCGGATCTTCAACGACCGCGGCGCCTGCCTGGCCGGGGCCCGGATCAGCGACCGGCTGCGGCCGGGCGTGCTCCGGCTGCCCACCGGCGCCTGGTTCGATCCCGTCCCCGGCACCGAGCCGCCGCTGTGCGCGCACGGCAACCCCAACGTGCTGACCGCCGACCTGCCCAGCTCCCGGCTGTCCCAGGGCTGCACCGGCCAGCACGCCCAGGTGCAGCTGGAGCGCTGGACGGGCGGCGACCCGCCGCCGGTGACCGTCCGCCACCCGCCCGTCCTGCTCCCCGACCCCGGCCCCGGCCCGCACCCGCGCCCCGCGCACGACGGCCGCACCGACCCCGGCCCGCCGCCCGGACCGCCGCCCGGCCCGCCGCCCGTCCCCCGCACCGACCCGTCCCCGGAGGCCGCCCGATGACCACCACCGCCGCCCCGCCCCGCTTCCCGGCCCCCGCCCTGGACGGGCTGCCCGCGGTGACCGGCGCCCTGGCCGCCTGCGCCCCCGCGCACGACCGGGACGCCGAACTCCCGCTCGCCGACTTCGAACTCCTGCACGGTGCGGGCCTGTTGACCGCGACGGTGGCCGCCCGGCACGGCGGCCCCGGAGCCGGGCTGGCCGACACCGTGCGGATCCTGCGGGCGCTCGGCGCGGGCGACCCGGCGGTGGCGCTGGTCACCGCGATGACGCTGTTCACCCACGCCGCCGAGGCCCGCGCCCCGCACTGGCCGACCGGCCCGCTCGCCGAGCTGCTCGCCGAGTCGGCCCGCCGCCCGGTGCTGGTGAACGCGCTGCGGGTGGAGCCCGAGCTCGGCAGCCCGGTGCGCGGCGGCCTGCCCGCGACCACGGCGCGCCGCCGCGGCGGGGGCTGGGAACTGACCGGCCGCAAGATCTACTCGACCGGCGCGTACCTGCTGGACTGGCTGCTGGTCTGGGCGGCCACCGACGAGGAGCAGCCCCGGGTCGGCTCCTTCCTGGTCCGCTCCGGCAGCCCCGGCCTCACCGTCGAACCGGTCTGGGACCACCTGGGCCTGCGCGCCTCGCGCAGCGACGACGTCCGCCTCGACGCCGTCCCGGTGCCCGGCGACCGGGTCGCCGCCCTCGTCCCGCCCGGCGCCGACGGCGGGCGCGACCCGGTCGGCGGCGCCTGGAACGCCCTCGGCCTGACCGCCCTCTACCTGGGCGTCGCGGGCGCCGCCCGGGACTGGCTGCTCGGCTTCCTGCACGAGCGCACCCCGAGCGCGCTCGGCGCGCCGCTGGCCTCGCTGCCCCGCTTCCAGAGCGCGGTCGGCGAGCTCGAGGTCGCACTGGCCGGGGCCGACCGGCTGGTCGACGCCCTCGCGGCGGCCGTGGACGCGGGCGAGCCCGGGGCCGCCGAGCAGGCGGGCGGCGCGAAGGTGCTCGGCACCCGGGCCGCGATCGACGCCGTCCAGCAGGCGGTGGCCCTGGTCGGCAACCACGGCCTCACCCGCCACCACCCGCTGGAGCGCCACCTGCGCGACGTGCTGTGCGCCCGCGTCCACACCCCGCAGGACGACTCGGTCCTGCTCGCCGCCGGACGCGCCGCGCTCGGCCGGGTCCGCCCGCTCTGACCATCCCGTCCTCCCCTCTCCGATCCTCTCCGCCCCTCCCCGAAAGGACCCCGCCATGCCCGTCGAGTTCGTCGGCATGATCTCCACCCACGACGTCTCCGAGACCCGCCCGGCCACCGGCCCGGTGGTCGACGTCGACTACACCCGCCGGTTCGCCCAGGCCCACGAACGGGCCGGTTTCGACCGGATCCTGATCGCCCAGTCCTCGGGCAGCCCGGACCCGAACCAGGTCGCGGCGTTCGCCGCCGCGCACACCGAGCGCCTGGGCCTGCTGGTCGCGCACCGCCCCGGCTTCCTCGCCCCGACCGTCGCGGCCCGCACCTTCGCCACCCTCGACCAGTTCTCCGGCGGCCGGGTCGCGGTGCACGTCATCACCGGCGGCCACGACGCCGAGCAGCGCCGCGACGGCGACTACCTGAGCAAGGACGAGCGCTACGCCCGCACCGACGACTACCTGACGGTGGTGAAGAAGGCCTGGACGGAGGAGGCCCCGTTCGACCACGAGGGCCCGTACTACCGCCTGGCCGACTTCCGCTCCGACGTCCGGCCGGTGCAGGAGCCGCGGATCCCGCTGTACTTCGGCGGCTCCTCCGAGGCCGCGTACCGGGTCGGCGGCAAGCACGCCGACACCTTCGCGCTGTGGGGCGAGCCGCTGGCCGAGACCGCCGAGCAGATCGCCCGGGTCCGGGCCGCCGCCGCGGCCGCCGGGCGCACCGACGTGCCGGGCATCAGCGTCTCCTTCCGACCGATCCTGGCCCGCACCGACGAGGAGGCGTGGGAGCGGGCCCACCGCATCCTGAACACCATCGAGCAGCGCGGCAGCACGCTCGGCTGGCGGCGGGGGGCGGCGCTGAACGGCGCCGACGCGACGCCGCAGAACGTCGGCTCGCAGCGGCTGCTGGCCGCCGCCGCGAAGGGCGACCGGCACGACCGGGCGCTGTGGACGGCCACCGCGCGGGCCACCGGCGCCGGGGGCAACTCCACCGCCCTGGTCGGCTCCCCGGAGACGGTGGCGCAGGCCCTGCTCGACTACGTGGACATCGGTGCGACCACGCTGCTGATCCGCGGCTACGACCCGCTGGACGACGCCCTCGACTACGGCCGCGAGCTGCTGCCGCTGGTCCGCCAGGAGGTCGCCCACCGCGACGCGGCCGCCGCCCGGGCCGCCGCCGACGCCGCCCCGGCCACCGTCGCCCCGGCCACCGTCGGCGCCCGGTGACCGCGCCCGCGCTCCCCGCCGCCGGGCCCGTCCCCGCGACGGAACCGGCGGCGCCGGCCGCGGCAGCGGACGGCCGCTGGGAGCCCGCCCCCGGCACGACCGTCCGGGGCACCGTGGTGCTGCTGCCCGGCCGGGGCGAACACCCGGGTCTGTACGCCCGGTTCGGTCGGCGGCTGGCCTTCGACGGCTACCGCCTGCTCGTCCCCGCGCACGCCGTGCCGTTCCCCGACCCGCGCTCCACCTCCCCGGTCGCCGCCGGTCCGGTCGTCCTGTTCGCACGGGCGCGGGCCGAGCAGGACGACGGCGGGCCGGTGGTGCTGGCGGGGTCCGACCTGGGCGCGCTGCTGGCGCTGGCCCTCGTCGCCGAGGTCCGCCCGGACGGGCTGCTGCTGGCCGGGCTGCCGGGCGGCGGCGGGCCGGTCCGGACGGACGACGAGCTGTCGGCGCGGACGGCCTGCCCGGTCCACCGGGGTCTGCTGGCCGACGACCCCGGGTTCCGGCCCGGTGCGCTGTTCGAGCCGGTGCCCGCCGCCCTGGCCGGGGCGGCGGCCGCGGCCCGCCCGGAAGTACCGGTGCTGGCGTTCCACGGCCTGGCCGACGAGGTCGCGCCGGTCGGGGCGCTGCGGGAGCTGGCCGGGCGGCTGCCGTCCGTCGAAGCGGTCGCGGTGGCCGACGGGCGCCACGACGTGTTCAACGACGCCGTGCACCGCAGTGTCGCGGCCCGCACCGTGCTGTGGCTGGAGCGGCTGCGCTCCGGCCTCGACCGGCTGCCGTCCCTCCCGCCCCCGCTGCTCGTCCCGCTCGACCTCCACGGGTGACCGCCCGGCCCGGGCCCGTTCCCGCCCGCCCGGGCCGGTGCTCCCGCTCCCCTCGAAACCCTCGGAAGGACCGTCCGATGACCACGCTCGACGAACGCCCCGCCACCACGACGACCACCGCCCCGCCCGCCGAGCTGCTGCGCAGCACCCTGCGCCGTCACGCGTCCGGGGTGGTGGTGATCACCGTGCCGGGGCCGGCCGGGTTCACCGCGACCTCGTTCACCTCGGTGAGCCTGGAGCCCGCGCTGGTCTCCTTCTACCTGGCTGCGGGGGCGTCCACCGCCCCGGCGGTGCGCGCGGCGGAGGCGTTCACCGTGCACGTGCTGCGCCGCGAACAGGAGCCGCTGGCAAGGGCGTTCGCCCGGAGCGGCACAGACCGGTTCGCCGGGGTGGAGTGGCAGGAGGGCCCGCACGGGACGCCGCTGCTGGCGGGGGTCGCGGCCCGGTTGACGGCCCGCCGGGTGGGGCTGCACCCGGTGGGCGACCACCTGCTGGTGGTGGGCGAGGTGCTGGCGGCCCAGGCGCCCGGCGGGGAGCCGCTGGTGCACCACGACGGCGCCTTCGGCGGGTTCGCGCCGGGCGCCGGGGAGGGCCCGTGGCGCTGACCGTGCACTGGTTCCTGCCGACCACCGGGGACAGCCGCGAGGTGGTCGGCGGGGGCCACGGCTCCGTACCGGGGGCGTCCGGCGGGGACCGGCCGCCGTCCCTCGGCTACCTGGGGCAGGTCGCCCGGGCGGCCGAACAGCTGGGTTTCGCCGGGGTGTTGACGCCGACCGGCCCGTGGTGCGAGGACGCCTGGCTGACCACGGCGATGCTGACCGGGCTGACCGAACGGCTGCGCTTCCTGGTGGCGTTCCGGCCGGGCCTGCTCTCGCCGACGCTGGCGGCCCAGATGGCGACGACCTTCCAGAACCTGTCGGGCGGGCGGCTGGCGCTGAACGTGGTGACCGGCGGCGAGTCCCGGGAGCAGCGGGCCTACGGGGACTTCCTGGACAAGGACGGCCGGTACGCGCGGGCCGACGAGTTCCTCTCGGTGACCGGGCGGCTGTGGCGGGGCAAGCGGGTCGAGCACGCGGGCGAGCACCTGCGGGTGGCGGGCGCGGAGCTGACCCGGCGGCCCGACCCGGTGCCGGAGGTGTACTTCGGCGGTTCGTCGGCGGCGGCGGAGCGGGTCGCCGCCCGGCACGCGGACGTGTACCTGACCTGGGGGGAGCCGCCCGCGCAGGTCGCGGCGAAGGTCGAACGGATCCGGGCGCTGGCCGCTGCGCACGGGCGCCGTCCGCGGTTCGGCGTCCGGCTGCACGCCATCACCCGGGACACCGCCGCCGAGGCGTGGGCGGAGGCCGACCGGCTGCTGGCCGGGATGGGGGCCGAGCGGATCCGGGCGGCCCAACTCGCCCTGGCCGAGAGCGAGTCGGAGGGACAGCGGCGGATGCGGGAGCTGCACGGCGGGTCGGTCGACCGGCTGGAGGTGCACCCGAACCTGTGGGCCGGCTTCGGCCTGGTGCGCGGGGGCGCGGGCACCGCGCTGGTGGGCAGCCACGCCGAGGTCGCCGACCGGATCGAGGAGTACCACCGGCTGGGCGTCGAGGAGTTCGTCCTCTCCGGGGTGCCGCACCTGGAGGAGGCGTACCGGGTGGGCGAGGGCCTGCTCCCGGTGCTCGCCGCCCGAGGGCTGCTCGCGCCCGCCCGCTGAGCCCTCCCGAGGCCGCCCTCCAGGGCGTGGCGCCCTCCAGGCCGCGCCGCCCGTCAGGCCGCGTCGCCCTTGAGCGCCTGCTCGGCGCGGTAGCCGGGCGGCACGCCCTCGGCGAGGATGACGTCGGCCGTCATGTGCCGGGTGCGCAGCTCGACGATGTCCCGGTAGGCGGGCGAGTCGTGCCAGGCGCGGGCCTGCCGGTAGTCGGGGAACTCGATCAGGATCAGGCCCAGTTCGCCCCAGCTCCCCTCCAGGGTCTCGAAGGCGCCGCCGTGGACGAGGAAGCGGCCGCCGAAGGCGTCGAGGGTGGCGTCGATGCGTCGCAGGTACTCGACGACGTCGGGGCCGAAGTCCACGGCGTGGACCTGGGCGAGGGCGTAGGCGGTCACGGTTGCTCCCTGGGGTCGCGGGGTCTGCGGGAGTGGGGTCGACGCGGTCGACGCTACGCGCGGGCCCGGCCGGGCGAATCCGTCACGTATCGGTAGGGGGTGCCGGTAGGCGCCGCCGGTGGGCGCCGCCGGTGGCCGGGCGTGAAAGTCGCCCGGGGGTTTTCAGGCGGGAGTTTTCCGGCCGTCCCGGGCCCCGACCTGCCGAAAGCCTTCCCGTTCACGTCTATGAACTCCGGTCACGTACAAGTCCATTGACGCACCCGGAACGGGCTCCTACTGTCCCTGGAGCGGCGCCGCACCCGCACCACGTTCACATCCGTGACCCCACCCCCTGGAGACGAACGCATGCGCAAGAGAGCAGCCCTCGCGTCCGCGGCCCTGCTGGCCGGCACCGTGGCCGTGCTGACCGGCGGCCCGGCCAGCGCCGCGGCCACCCGCTACGAGGCCGAGGCCTCCCCCGCCGTCTGCACCGGCACCGTCGACACCGACTGGAGCGGCTTCTCCGGCTCCGGCTTCTGCAACGGCACCAACGCCACCGGCGCGTACGTCCAGTTCACCGTGAACGCCACCGCCGCGGGCACCGCGACGCTGCAGTTCCGGTTCGCCAACGGCACCACCGCCGCCCGGCCCGCCGACCTCGCCGTCAACGGCACCGCCACCGGCACGCTCTCCTTCGAGGGCACCGGCAGCTGGACCGGCTGGACCACCAAGTCGGTGACCGTGCCGGTCCGTTCGGGCAGCAACACGATCCGGCTCACCCCGACCACCGCGGCCGGCCTGCCCAACCTGGACTACCTCGACGCCCAGATCACCTCCTCCTCCACCACCACTCCCCCGCCCGCCGCGGGCGCCCTCTACGTCGCCCCGAACGGCACCGACGGCGCCGCGGGCACCCAGTCCGCCCCCACCACGCTCACCTCCGCGATCTCCCGGATCACCCCCGGCGGCACCATCTACCTGCGCGGCGGCACCTACGCGTTCAACAAGACCGTCACCGTCCCCGCGGGCAGCAACGGCACCGCCGCCGCCCGCACCACCCTGTCCGCGTACCCGGGCGAGACCCCGGTGCTCGACTTCTCCGCGATGACCGAGGCCCCGGCCAACCGCGGGCTGGTCGTCAACGCCGACTACTGGCACGTGTACGGCCTCACCGTGCAGCGCGCCGGGGACAACGGCATCTACGTCGGCGGCAGCCACAACGTCATCGAACGGACCGTCACCCGGTACAACCGCGACTCCGGCCTGCAGCTCGGCCGGATCTCCTCCACCACCCCCACCTCCCAGTGGCCGTCCGACAACCTGATCCTCAGCGCCGAGTCGCACGACAACGCCGACTCCGACGGCGAGGACGCGGACGGCTTCGCCGCCAAGCTCACCGTCGGCCCCGGCAACGTCTTCCGCTACGCCGTCTCGCACCACAACATCGACGACGGCTGGGACCTCTACACCAAGACCGACACCGGCCCGATCGGCCCCGTCACCATCGAGGACTCGCTCTCCTACGACAACGGGACGCTCTCCGACGGCACCGTCAACGCCAACGGCGACCGCAACGGCTACAAGCTCGGCGGCGACGACATCGCGGTCAACCACACCGTCCGGCGCAGCATCGCCTACCGCAACGGCCACCACGGCTTCACCTGGAACAGCAACCCGGGCACCATGACGGTCTCCGACAACCTGGGCATCGACAACGCCGAGCGCAACTACTCCTGGGACGGCGGCAGTTCGGTGTTCCGCGACAACACCTCCTGCCGCTTCGCCGTCAGCGGCTCCAACGACAAGACCGTCGGCGACGCCGACGCCGGCAACCAGTTCTGGACCGGCACCAACGGCTCCCGCTGCGCCCCCTACTCGGGCGCCCTCGCCTGGTCCTTCGCCTCCGACGGCCGCCTGGTCGTCACCATCGGCGGCAAGGTCGTGACCCTGTGAGCGCGTGACCCGCGCACGCCCGGCCCTTGAACGCCCGCCCACCGCGTCGGCCCGCCCCGCACCCCGGGGCGGGCCGACCGCCGTCGTCCCCGGGCACCACGGCTGACCGGACCGACGGCTCCGCGCCCCGGGGTTCAGGCGTGCAGGTCGCCGTCGATGACGGTGACGGCCCGGCCGGTGAGCAGGGTGCGGGGGCCGCGCAGGCGGGTGCGGACGGTGCCGGTGCGGGAGCCGCCCTGGCGGCCGGTGAGGTCGTCGCGCCGGAAGCGGGCCGACCAGTACGGGGCGAGGGCGGTGTGGGCGCTGCCGGTGACGGGGTCCTCGTCGACGCCGAGGGCGGGGAAGAAGCAGCGCGAGACGAACTGGTGGGCGCCGTCGGGGTCGTCGGCGGCGGCGGTGGCGATGATCCCGCGGGCGGAGAGCGGGGTGGCGACCAGGGCGGCGAGGTCGGGGGCGAGGTCGCGGACGGTCTTCTCGTCGGCGAGTTCGACCAGCAGGTCGCCGAGGTCGGCGGAGGTGTCGTGGACGGCGACCGGTTCGGCGCCCAGCGCTTCGGCCAGTCCGGCCGGGGCCGCGACGGGGGTGAGCGTGGAGGTGGGGAAGTCCAGGGTGATCGCGCCGTCCTCCTCGGCCTCGGCGGTCAGGAGGCCGCAGCGGGCGGTGAAGCGCACCGGCCCGGTGGCGGTGCCGGTGGTCCGCAGGACGTGCGCGGTGGCCAGGGTGGCGTGCCCGCACATGTCCACCTCGGTGCGGGGCGTGAACCAGCGCAGCGCCCAGTCCGCGTCGCCGCCGGGCGGCAGCGGGTGGGCGAAGGCCGTCTCGGAGAGGTTGACCTCGGCGGCGACCTTCTGGAGCCAGGAGTCCGCGGGGAAGCCGCCGCCGTCCAGCAGCACGACCCCGGCCGGGTTGCCGGAGAACGGACGGTCGGTGAAGGCGTCGACGATTCGGATGCGCATCCCCGGAACGTACGGCAGCGGCGCGGGCCCGTCCAGGACCGCACGACCCCACGACCGCACGACCCCACGGCTCCACGGCCGCACCGGGACGGACGGCCCGCCCGCCGCCCGTCCCGGCCGGTTCAGCGCACGGAGGCCGCGAAGGCGAGCGCCACCGCGAAGTGGTGGCTGCCGCCGCCCTCGTGCCCGTTGTAGGGGTAGACGCTGATCTCCTTCGGGCCGCGGTAGTGGTGGTAGGAGGCGAAGACGGTCTCGGGCGGGCAGGTCTCGTCCATCAGCGCGACCGAGTACAGCGCCGGGGCACTGGCGCGGGCCGCGAAGTTGAGGCCGTCGAAGTAGGCGAGGGTCGCGAAGACGGTCTCCACCTTGTCGCGGTGGACCTTGCAGAAGTCGGCGACCTCCTTGTACGGGAAGGCGTCGGTGATCTCGGTGGCGCGGCGGATGTGCTGCAGGAACGGGACGTCCGTGATCACCCCGGCCAGGTCGGGCACCAGGCCCGCGACGGCCAGCGCCAGGCCGCCGCCCTGGCTGCCGCCCGCCACCAGGACCTTGTCCGGGTCGACGCCGGGGTGGGTGCGCACGGCGTCGACGGCGCGCACCGCGTCGGTGTAGAGCCTGCGGTAGTAGTACGCGGCCGGGTCGAGGACGCCGCGGGTCATCGACCCGGGGTGGGCCGGGCCCGCGCCGGGCCCGTCGTCGGGGGTGTCGCCGGTGGCCCAGGTGCCGCCCTGCCCGCGGGTGTCCATGACCAGGTGCGCGTAGCCCGCGCTGGCCCACCGCAGGTGGTCGTGCGGCAGCCCGCGGCCGCCGCCGTAGCCGATGTACTCGACGACCGCGGGCAGCGGCCCCTCGGCGCCGCGGGGACGCACCAGCCAGCCCTTGATCGGCTGTCCGTCGTAGCCGGGGAAGGTGACGTCCTCGACGGTGACGGTGCTGAGGCCGGTCTCGGCCGGTGCGGTGTCCAGGCGGGCGGGGACGGCTCTGGCGGTGGCCAGGGTGTCCGCCCAGAAGGCGTCGAAGTCGTCGGGTTCGGTGCGTTCGGGCCGGTGCTTGCGCAGCTCCGGCAGGTCCATGGAGAGGAATGCCATGACGGCTCACAATAGGGCCGGTCGGCGCCCGGGCCAATGCCGGGTCCGGCAATCCCGAAACGTGCTCAACCGTTTAAGCGGTGACGTTCCGGTCCTCGCGGCGCGTTCCCGTTTCACCGGGCCGGGTCCGGGCTCTCCTCGCGCGGGGCCGCGAGCCGGAGCGGCCGGGGGTGCAGGGCGGACGGGTGGGGGCCGTGGCGGGGGTCCAGCTCGTGGAGGATCTGCCGGGTCTCGTCCATGATCGAGCCGTGCAGGGACCAGACGGCCGGACCGTGGTCGGTGCGGCAGAGCGTCTCGGCGGCCGAGGCGTGGTGGTCGCGGCCCCGTTCCAGGGCGGCCGTCAGGTCGTCGGTGTGCCCGGGCTCGCGGACGTGGTCGCGCTGGATGCGGGCGAGGACGTCGAGCGCGTCGCCGACGGCCTCCAGGACGTCGGCGAGGGGCCGCAGCCGTTCGCGCGCGTCGGCCTCGTGCGGGAACTGGCGCTCGCCACGGGCCAGGTCGTCGAGGCCGCGGAGCACCGAACCGAGCTGGTCGCAGACGTGGCCGAGACAGGTCAGCCCTTCCCCCAGCGGTCCGAGCGCGACCGCGGGATCGGTCCCCTGCCGCAGCCGCCGGGGGTTGAGGCGGATGCCCTCCTCGGCCTGGCCCGCCGTCTCCCGCGCCCGGTCGAGTTCGCGGGCGGCCGCCTCCACCCGGCGCAGCCAGCCGTCGGAGGTCCCCTCGTCCCAACCCCCGCGCAGTCCGCGGGCGGTGTCGTGGGCGATGTCGGCGAGGCGGTGGGCGACCCGTGCGGTCCGGTGCGCGGCGTGGCCCACGTAGGTGGGGGGCGCGGCGACCAGGTTGACCAGGACGCCGGAGGCGACGCCGATCAGGGTGTCCCCGATCCGGACGGGGGCGTACGGGGCGCCGGTGCTGAGCACGAGCAGGACGGTGACCGGCACCTCGGTGGCCTGCTCGCCCAGGCGCAGCAGCTTTCCCAGGCCGAGGCAGACGCCGACGGCGAGGCCGATGCTGACGAAGTTCGCCCCGGCCAGGCGCAGCAGGCCGAGGGCGGCCAGTGCCCCGAGCACGACACCGCCGATCTGCCGCAGGCCCTGCGCCAGCGTCCGCAGCACCGTGAGCTGGACGGTCAGCAGCGCCGCCAGCGGCGCGAGGACGGGCTGCTCGTCCTCGCCCAGCAGCAGCACCGCGGCCTCCCAGGCCAGTGCGCAGGCCGCCGCCACCCGGACGGTCTGCGCCACCGACTCGCGGTGCGACCGGAACCCTCGCGCGGGGTGACGCAGCGTCCGGCCGACGGCCCGCCACCCGTCGGTCGTCCTGCGGCGCCACGACGCCGCGCGGCCGGAGGCGGTCACGGCAGGTCGGGCACCGGGGCCAACCGGGCGGTGCAGAAGGCGCACCGGGTCGCCCGGGCGGGGATCGCGGACAGGCACTCGGGGCAGTCCCGCTTGGGCGCCTGGACGTCCTGGTGCGGGGCGAAGCGCTCGTGCAGCTTGTTGAACGGCAGCACGACCAGGAAGTAGAGCACCAGCGCGGTGAGCAGGAGGGTGATCGCGGCGTCGATGAAGCCGCCGTACGGGAACTCCACGTGGTGGATGCTGACGGTCCGTCGGCTGAAGTCGCCCACCGCTCCGGTGGCGAGGCCGACCAGCGGGGTGAGGAAGGCGCGGACCAGGGCGGTCACGACGCCGGAGAACGCCGCTCCGATCACCACGCCCACGGCCAGGTCGACGACGTTGCCCCGTAGGACGAAGCCACGGAAACCCTTCACTGATGCTCATCCTTCCCGTTCGTCCGCGTCCGGTGCGCTCGGCGGCCTTCTGCCCGGTACGCCCGTCCGCATGCGCCCTCCCCGTGCACCGTCCTCGTCATCCGGTCGGCCCCGGTGGTACTCCTGTTCCGGCGGCGGTTCCACGGCGACGGCTTCACCCGGGGGCGACGAAGTGACGGCACAGCGGTGAGGCGGGTCACCATCGGGGAGATCGCGGAGCGGGGCGGCGGACCGGGCTGCACACCGCGCAGGTGCTGCTGGAGCTGATCGACGGTGGCCCCGCGCGCTCGCACCAGGAGCGGACGCCCGTCCTCACCGTCCGCGGCAGCACCGCGGCGGTTCCGGCGGGCTGAGAAACTTTCGGTCCGCCACGCGCCCTTTCCGCCGCTCCGCCCGCCGGTGATTGACGGTCCGTCAATTGCTGTCCTACGTTCCGGAAAACCGGCCGGGCCGCCTCTTCGCGCCGCGAACTTAAGCGCATAAGCACCGCACCGCACCGCCCGGTTCCCCGTTCCGGCGGAAATTCCCCCACCGGATTCGACGCGCCTCCAGGAGGGTTCTCCATGCGTCGCACGTTCCCCGCACCCGCACCCGTCCCCCACCGCACCCGCGCCCGCGCCCGCACCGTCGTCGGCGCGGCCGCCGCCGGCGCGCTGGCCCTCGCGACGGCCGCCCTGGTCGCCCCGCCGCAGGCCGCCCAGGCCGCCGAGGTCCACTGCAAGGCGGTGTACTCGGTGCAGAACGACTGGGGCAGCGGCTTCCAGAGCACCGTGACCGTCACCAACCTCGGTACGGCGTGGACCAGTTGGACGCTCGGCTTCTCGTACGGCGGCAACCAGGCGCTGTCCTCCGGCTGGAACGGCAACTGGACGCAGTCCGGCCGCAACGTCACGGTCACCAGCCTGCCCTGGAACGCCGCCGTCCCGTCCGGCGGCAGCGTCGCGCCCGCCGCGACCTTCAGCTACAGCGGCGCCAACGCCGCCCCGACCGCCTTCACGGTCAACGGCGTCCCGTGCGACGGCTCCGGCCCCACCGCCCCGCCGACCAGCCCGCCGCCCACCACCCCGCCGCCGACCGACCCGCCGACCACCCCGTCCGCGGGGCCCGCCCCGGCCCTGCACGTCTCCGGCAACCGGCTGGTCACCGCCGCGGGCACCCCGTACCGCCTGCTGGGCGTCAACCGTTCCAGCGGCGAGTTCGCCTGCGTCCAGGGCAAGGGCGTGTGGGACGGCCCCGCGGACCAGGCCACGGTCGACGCGATGCGCGGCTGGAACGTGCACGCCGTGCGGCTCCCGCTGAACGAGGAGTGCTGGCTGGACACCACCAGCGGCACCCCGGCGGGCGGGACCACCGGCGCCGCGTACCGGAAGGCGGTCAAGGACTACGCCGACCTGCTGGTCGCCAACGGCATCAACGTGGTCCTCGACCTGCACTGGAGCCACGGCCAGTACACCGGCCCCGGCACGGGCTGCCCGGACACCGGCGCGACCTGCCAGAAGCCGATGCCCGACCAGCAGTACGCCCCGACCTTCTGGACGCAGGTCGCCCAGACCTTCAAGGGGAACGACGCCGTCCTGTTCGACCTGTTCAACGAGCCCTACCCGGACGCCGCCGACAACTGGGCCGACGCCACCGCCGCCTGGACCTGCCTGCGCGACGGGGGCAGCTGCCCCGGCATCGGCTACCCGGTCGCGGGCATGCAGTCCCTGGTCGACGCGGTGCGCGCCACCGGCGCCACCAACGTGGTCATGACCGGCGGCCTGACCTGGACCAACGACCTCAGCCAGTGGCTCGCCTACGCGCCGAAGGACCCCACCGGCAACCTGATGGCCTCGTGGCACTCGTACAGCTGGAACGGCTGCGTCACCGCCTCCTGCTGGGACAGCACGATCGGCGCGGTCGCGGCGAAGGTCCCGGTCCAGGCCGGTGAGATCGGCCAGAAGACCTGCGCCCACGACTACATCGACCAGGTGATGGCCTGGGCCGACGCGCACGGGGTCGGCTACAGCGCCTGGACGTGGAACCCCTGGGGCGGGTGCAGCAGCGGCGGCAACGTGCTGGTCACCGACTGGAACGGCACCCCGACGTCCACCTTCGGCGAGGGCTACCGCGCCCACCTGCTGACCCAGCACCCGTAGCGACGGCACCCGGGGCGGGATGAGTACCCGGGCTCAGGCCGGGCGGGGCGGCCCTCCCGCACCATGGACGGGCCGCCCCGGACCGCCGTGGACGGCGCCCGCGCCCGTCCCGTCCTGTCCCGTCCCGGAGGCCACCAGCCGTGCTGAGCACCGTCGCCCGCACCGTCGTCCCGCTGCTCGGGCGGTTCACCGTGACCGCGGACGAGGCGGCGGTGCTCGCGCCCGGCAGCATCGTCGCGGCCAACCACTCCTCGCTGGTCGACCCGGGCGTGGTGCTCGCCGCGGTCCGCCGCCTCGGCGTCCGGCCGGTCGTCCTGGCGACGGCCGGGCTGTGGCGGATCCCGCTGCTGGGCGGCGCGCTGGCCCGCGAGGGCCACATCCCCGTGCACCGGGGCACCGCGCGGGCCGCCGAGGCGCTGGAGGCCGCGGCCGCCGCCCTGGCCGCCGGACGGGTCGTGGTCCTCTACCCCGAGGGGCGCCTCCCGCTCCGCAGCGACGCCGCGGACGGCCCGCCCGCCCCCTTCCGCACCGGCCTGGCCCGGCTCGCCGCCACCGGCGCCCCGGTCGTCCCGCTCGGCCAGGCCGGGGCCCGCCGGATCAGCTCCGGCTCCCCCGCCAAGCAGCTCGCGGGCCTGGCCACCGCCCCGCTGCGCCGCCCCGCCGTGCACGTCCACTTCGGCGCGCCGCTGCGGCTGGACGGCGACGTGGCGACCGCCACCGCCCGGGCCCACGCCGCCGTGACGGCCGCCTGGCGCACCGCCGCCGCCCACCTGGGCGAGGCCGCCTGACCGGGCCTTCTGGACGCCGCTCCCCGAGTAGGGAAAGGTGTGGCAGTCAACAGCGTTCCTCTCCAAAGAAGTTGAGGCCCATGCCCGGCCAGGTCCGCGCAACTCCCCCGCCGCCCTTACCGCCCGCCCTCGCCGAACTCGCCGCGCAGCACCACCTGGGCGCCCTGACCGCGACCTTCAAGCCGCAGAGGTTCGGCGTGCTGATCAAGGCCTCGTTCTACGTGACGCTCGCGGTGCTGCTCTTCCTCTTCGTCGTGCCCGCCGTGGTCTTCTACTACGTGTCGCTGCGCCGCACCCCGGACTTCAACCCCCGCCAGGCCGCGAAGCGGCTGCACCTGTTCGAGCACGGCCTGGTCGTCGACGACGAGAGGGGCCCCGGCCGGACGGTCGTGCGGTGGGACGAGGTCCGGCTCCACGAGGAGCAGACGCAGAAGGTCATCAACGGCGTCCCCGGCCCGGTCCTGTACACCTGCGTGCTGCGGACCCCGGGCGCGAGCGCGGTGGTCACCCAGTTCTACCAGCACCCCCGCGTCTGGTCGCAGGCCATGCAGCAGGCCGTCCTGCGGGCCCAGGGCGACCGGGCGCAGCGGGCGTTCCTGGCCGGGGAGGTGCTGGACTTCGGCGAGTTCGACCTCTCCTCGGCGGGCATCGCCCACCGCAGGCAGCTCCTGCCCTGGAACCGGCTGGCCGGGATCGAACTCCGCGGCGGGGCCGTCCTGTTGCAGCAGACCGGCGAACCGGCCACCTGGGCCCGCGCCGCGGCCAAGAGCGTCCCGAACCTGCACCTGTTCCTGGCCCTGGTCGAGGCGCACCGCGCCGACTGAACGCCAACCGGGCCCGGCCGGGCCCGTCACCGGTAGATCGTGCCGGGCTCCGCCGTGCCGGGGGCGAGCAGTTGGCTGACCGTCACGAAGGTGTACCCCTGCCCGTCGAGCGCCTCCAGCACGGCGGGCAGGGCCGGGACGGTGCCCCCGTGCAGCGGGTGCAGCAGGACGATGCCGTCGCGCGCGGCGCCGTCCAGGACCCGCCGGGTGATCAGCGCGGTGTCCTCGGTCGCGTAGTCCTTCGCGGTCACCGTCCACAGCACCTGGGCCAGGCCGAGCTCCCGGGAGATCCCGGAGACCCGGTCGTCGGTGCGCCCCTCCGGCGGGCGCATCAGGGTGGGCCGCCGTCCGGTGATCTCCTCGATCGCGTCCGCCGTGCGGCCGAGCTCCTCGCGGACCTGCCGGTCGGAGGCCTCGGTCAGCCGGGGGTGGTTCCAGGTGTGGTCGCCGATCTCGTGCCCCTCCGCGGCGATCCGCCGCACCAGGTCCGGGTGCAGGTGGAGGTCCCGGCCCTCCAGGAAGAACGTCCCCGCAGCGTGGTGCTGCGCCAGCAGGTCCAGCACCCGCGCGGTGGGCTCGCCCGGGCTGCCGTCGAAGGTCAGCGCGATGCACTTCGCCCGCGCGCAGTCCACCTGCCCCGCCGCGACCGGTCCCTTCCCCCGCTCGCGCGCCTGCGCCGGGCCGACCGTCACCATCGCGAAGCTCCGCACCACCACCACCGTGACCAGCGCCGCCACCGCCAGCACCGCCAGCACCGCCACCCCCAGCAACGCGTGGAACCGCGGCCGCCGCCTCACCCTTCCCATGCCACGAACCCTACCTGCGCCCCTTTCGCCCGATTCATCCGGCTCCCCCGCTTCACCCGGCCCCCTGGGCGCGCTGCCGGGCCGCCCACTCCCGCATCCGCCGGACCGCCTCCGGGTTCTCCGCGGCGGCGGCGTCCAGCACGGTCACCGCGCCGTCGCCGAGGTCGACCAGCCGGTGCTCCATGGTGCCGGTGGCGACGATCGACAGCACCGCGAGGAACTCCTCCTGCACCTGGCGGCTCACCTGCTGCTCCCCGACCTCGACCACGTACGCGTCCCCGGCCGCGGCCAGCGAGCCCACCGCACCACTGAGCAGCCGCCCCAGCAGCCGGAACTCGTCGGGGTCCATCCGCGCCCGGAGGGTGTCGAGGTAGAGCCGGACCCGGTCGGCCCGGGTGGGAACAGCGTCGTCAGCCATCCGCCCATCCTGCCACCCCCACCGGGGCGGGATCCGCCTCCGGGTGGCTTCGTCCATGCAGCCTGGAGGAGGTTGCGTAGGCGGCGATGCCGAGCATGACGTGGTGGACGCCGTCGCCCTTGAGGCGGCAGTCGCGGAGGATCTTCCAGGTCTTCCTCCGGGCGAAGACGTGCTCGACGCGGGCGCGGACCTGCTGGTCCTCGGGTAGCCGCCGTCGGCGATGGTCGTCGTCCGGCCGACTGCGGCCTTCGCGCCGGTCTCCTCCCAGGCCTTGCAGTCGTTCCGGTTGCCCGGCGGGGGTTCGCCGACAGCGACGACCATCCGGGTGCGGGCGTCGATGACGAGCGGACCGGCAGTCACGTTCGGCCGCTCCAGTCGGCCGCGGACTCCCACAGGGGGTAGTCCTCGCTGCCCAGCAGTTCATGGGCCAGGTGGTACTCGCCGACGAGCACCGCGGTGAGGAACGAGGCAACGCCGCCGGGGAAGAGGTCCCACTGCTCCAGGTCCTGGATCCAGACGACAACGGGCCACCGGTCGGGGTCGGGGTCCGCGGTGAGCCAGAAGACGTAGTTGCCCCGGTTGTCGCCGCCCCAGGGCACCATGCCCCCCGGAGCCGGGAACATCTCGTAGGGCGGCCGATCAGAGGTCTCCGGGAACAGCGGCTCCTCATGGACCAGTTCGACCTGTTCGTGGGCGTCCGCCGCGTAGTCGCGGAACGTCTCGAAGCCGCCCCTGTCCAGCCGCGGGATACAGATTCCGAAGTCGAACCTGATCCTGATCTCCCCGTAGGTGTCCACCAGCCACCGGTAGTCGGCCGGGAAGAGCAGACCGTTCAAGGCCGCCGCGCTGCCCTCCCACGGCACGGGTGCCGGGCGCGTGGACGGCGCCCCCAGAATCTCACCGAGCCGCTCCACCGTCATGCCTGTAAGCCTCTTCCCTAGCCTCGATGCCACAACCCGGCAGTTCCATCGAGTGTGTCAGCCGCCCAGGCGGAACCGAGCGGCAGCCCGGCCGGACAGGACCGGCCGTACCCGGCAACCAGTGCGACGGAGGTTTTGCGGACAGCCCTTAGGGTGGGCGCAGACCGTGCCGCCCGCCCGGAGGATCCCGTGCTCCAGCTCCGCCTCATCGTTCCCCCCGACCTGCGCGCGCAGGTCCTGGAGCGGCTCGACGCCCGCGTCGGGGTCGCCCACCTCGCGGTGCTGCCCGGCGGGGCGGTGCGTCCGGCCGGCGACCTGGTGCTGTGCGACGTGGCCCGTGAGGCGGCGGACGAACTGCTGGGCGAGCTGCGCGGGTTGGGGCTGGCCGAGCGCGGCGCCATCAGCGTGGACCAGGTCGGGCTGACCCTCTCCCGGGCGGCCGACCGGGCGGAGCGGGAGGCACCGGGCGAGGGGGTCGACGCGCTGGTGTGGGAGGAGGTCTCCGAGGTCGTCCAGGAGGAGTCGACGCTCAGCTGGGTCTTCCTCGCGCTGCTGACGGTCGCCACCATGCTCGCCGCCTGCGGCGTCGTGCTGGACAGCGCGGTCCTGATCGTCGGCGCGATGGCCGTGGGCCCCGAGTTCGGCCCGCTCGCCGGGTTCTGCGTCGCCGTGGTGCAGCGCCGGGCCCGACCGGCGCTGCGCTCCCTGCTCGCCCTGGCGGTCGGCTTCGCCGTGGCGATGGCGCTCACCGTGGGCTTCTCCCTGCTGATGGACGCCCTGGGCCTGTTCAGCGACGCGAAGTTCGCGGCCCAGCGCCCAAACACCTCGTTCATCTGGCAGCCGGACGCGATGTCCTTCGTGGTCGCGTTCCTGGCGGGCATCGCGGGCCTGCTCTCGCTGACCTCCGCCAAGGCGTCCGCGCTGGTCGGCGTGGCGATCTCGGTCACCACCGTCCCCGCCGCGGCCAACGCCGCCGTGGCCGTCGCCTACGGCGAGTACGCCCAGGGCTGGGGGTCGGCGGTGCAGTTGGCCCTCAACCTCTCCGGCATCGTCCTCGCCGGGGTCCTCACCCTGCTGGTCCAGCACAGCGCCTGGCACCTGGTCCGGCGCGGCCCCCGGAAGCGCTGAGCCGGACGCCCCGGCCCCCGCGGGCGCCGACGCCCTCCCCTCTGCGGCGTCGGCACCCGCGGACCGGGCGGGCCCGGCGGCCGGTCCGGGAGACCTCCGCGAGCAGTTCCAGGTCGCGGGCCCCGAGCGCGGTCAGGGCGTCGCTTAGGATCAGGCGGCTCATCAGGTGGGGGGTCCTCTCGTGGTGGGCGGTGCGCGGACGGCACCCGCCCGGAGTCACCGGCCCCGGCCGGGCGACCGGTCGGACGAACACTCGGGTCAACGGCCGGGCGAACGGTCGGAGTCGGCTTCGAGGGCGTCGACGGTGGCGGCGAGCCAGTCGCGTTCGGCCGCGCTGGAGGCGCGGGCGACGAGGAGCATGCCGCGGCGGAAGGGGCTGGGTTCGGCCTCGGCGGTGACCGGGGCGCCGTCGGCGTCGTGGAAGAAGCTGCTGGGGGTCTCCAGGAAGTGCAGGCGGCGGCGGAGCACCGCGGCCTGGGCGGCCGGGTCGGGGAGGAGGTCGAGGAAGGCGGCGACGGCGAAGAAGCGCATCTGGTCGCTGATCTCGGCGTCGGCGGGCTCGGCGAGGCGCCGGAGCAGTTCGGCGCGACCGGCGTCGGTGAGTTCGAGGACCTGGCGCGGGGCGGGCCCGGTGCCGGGTTCGGTGCGGCGCAGCAGCAGGCCGGCTTTCTCCAACCGGGTCAGCGCGGGGTAGAGGGCGCCGTCGCTGACCGGCCGGACGTGTCCGGTGAGGCGCTGGATCTTCGATTTGAGCTGGTAGCCGTGCAGGGGTTGCTGGTGCAGGAAGCCGAGGACGGCGAGGGTCAACAAGCTCGCGGCCTTTCCGTGTTGTGCGCCCGGTCGATTGATGCTACCTCTTGTCGTTCTACCTCGATTCGAGGTAGCACGACAAGAGGTAGCGGGGACGAGGGGGCACGGTGCGGGGGCACGGACACCTGCGGCGACTGGCCGCACTGGCGGGGCCGGTCTACGGCGAACTGCTGTCCGGCGTGATCGCGTCGATCATCAGCACGTTCTGGGTGGCCGGACTGGGCGGCCCGGCGGTCGCGGCCGTCACGCTCGCCGGGTCGGTCGAGAACCTGCTGCTGGGCCTGGTCCTGACGGTCTGCTCCGGCACGAGTCAACTGCTCTCCCACGCACTCGGGGCCCGCGACGGGCACCTGGCCGGGCGCACCGCCCGCGCCGCCTGGACGCTGTGCGCCGTGGCGGCCCCGATCCTGGCCGCCGCGGGCTACCTGCTGCGCGAACCGCTCGCCCGCGCGTTCCTCGACGGACCGTCGGCCGCCCTCGCCGCGGGCTACCTGGCGATCGCCTTCCCCGGGTTCGTCGTCTTCTTCGGCCAGCGCGTGGCGGACGACCTCTTCAAGGGCGCGGGCGACACCCGCACCCCGATGCGGATCGCCCTGCTGTCCAACGTGCTGCTGCTCGGGCTCGACCCGCTGCTGATCCGCGGCTGCGGCCCCGTCCCCGGGCTCGGCGTCGAGGGGGCGGCACTGGCGCTGGTCGCCTCCCGCACCGTCGCGCTCGCGGTCACCGCGGCGCTGCGGCGGCGCCACCGGCTGCCCGCCCCGGCCGGCGGCACCGCCCGGACGGCGCGGCGGCTGCTCGTCCAGGGGCTGCCGTTCGGCCTCGACTTCACCTCCCGGATGGCGGTCGGGACGGTGCAGCTGGCCCTCGTCGCGGACTTCGGCGTGGCGGCCGTCGCCGGGTACGGCATCGGCTACCGGGTGCTGCTGGTCGTGACGATGGCGTTCTACGCCGTCCGCCAGGCCGCGGCCATCGAGGCGGCCCGGATGTCGGGAGCCGCCGAGCACGGCCGACTGCCGGCCCTCGGGCGCGACACCGCCCTGCTCGCCGGAGCGCTGGGCACCGCCGCCGCGCTGCTGTGCGCCGCCCTCGCGGAACCGGTCACCGCCCTGTTCACCGACGAACCCGCCGTCGCGGCGCAGGCCGTCGACTTCCTGCGCCTGTGCGGCCCCTACCTGCTCCCGTACGCCCTGGTCGTCGCCCTCGGCGGGTTCCGCCAAGGCAGCGGCCGGGGCCGGGGCGTCGTCACCGCGACCTTCCTCGGCCTCGGGATCCAGCTCGGCGCGGCCTTCGCCCTCGCCCGGGCGGTCGGCGTCGAGGGGATCTGGGCCGCCATGGCGCTCGGCGCGCTCGCCCAACTGCTCCTGTTGCGACGGCCGGACCTGCGCCGTCGCCGCCCGCGGGCGACGGCGGCCCCCGCCGAGGGGGCGGGGGGCCGCCTGACGGAGGCTCAGCAGCCGCTGTCGGAGATCACGTAGTAGCCGTCCGCGGTCTCCTTGAGGGTGTGGGTGACGAACAGGTTGTACAGGCCCATGTTCTGGTTGGAGCCGTTGGCGTAGGTGTACCCGCCGCTGGTGTGGGCGCGGCCCGCGGTGACCTGGGCGTAGTTGCTGGCGGTGAAGCACTGCGGGGTGCCGGGGCCCCCGGTGGTGGTGGCGGTGACGGCGGCGGACTGTGCGCCGACCGTCCCCGCGGAGTCGACCGCCGCCACCGTGTACGAGTAGCCGGTGCCCGCGGCCAGCCCCGAGTCGGTGTACGAAGTCCCCGCCGTACTACCCACCTTGACCCCGCCCCGGTACACGTCGTACGACGAGGCCCCACTGACCGCCGACCACCCCAGGGTGGCGGTCGTGTCGGTGGTGGAACTCACCGCGAGGCCGGTCGGCGCGGGCAGCGTGGCGGTGCCGCCGGAGCCACCGGAGCCGTCGAGGCCCCAGAAGGCGGCGGTGTAGTAGCTGGAGCAGATGGTGTCGAGGTAGTACGAACCGGTGGAGCCGCACTGTCCGGGGCCGGAACCCGGGTCGACGGCCAGGCCGTGGCCCATGCCGGAGATCGAGTACAGCTGGACGGCGGGCTTGCCGCTGGTGTCGTCGTAGCTGGTCAGCATGGTGCCGCCGGGCAGGGAGCGGGTGCTGGAGGCGGTCTGCGGGATGCCCCAGGCGTTGGTCCACTGGTCGCGCAGTTCGGTGCCGTTGACGGGGTAGACCGTGTAGTCGGAGCTGCCCTGCCAGATCGCCACCCGCGGGTAGGGGCCGGTGTAGCCGGGGTACGAGTTGCGGACCTTGTCGCCCCACTGCGCGGCCGAGAGGTTCAGGCTGCCGTACTGGCAACTGCTGGCGCCGCTCTGGCTGGTGGCGCACTGCGCGGGCAGGCCGGAGGCGATGGAGCCGCCCGCGAAGACGTCCGGGTAGTCGGCGAGCAGGTTGGCGGCCTGGCCGCCGCCCGCGGACAGGCCGGTGACGTACACCCGGCTGCGGTCGCTGCCGTACTGGGCGACGGCCTTGTCGACCATCTGCTTGATCGAGAGCGCCTCGCCCTTGCCGCGGGTGCTCTGCGCGGGGTCGAACCAGCGGAAGCAACTGAGCGAGTTGTTGGTCGAGTTGGTCTGCGGGTAGACCACCGCGAACTTGTCCTGGTCGGCGAACTGCGCCCAGCCGGAGTGGGCGTGGTAGTCGGAGGCGCTCTGCGAGCAGCCGTGCAGGGCGACCACCAGCGGGCGGCCGGCGGGCAGGCCGTCGGGCACGTACGCGTACATCGCGAGGCTGCCGGGGTTGGAGCCGAAGCTGCCGACCTGGGTGAGGCTCGCGGCGGAGGCGGTGGGCGCGCCGACCGTCAGCAGTCCGGCCGTGAGGGCGAGGGCGCCGGTGATCGCCGAGATCCAGCGCCTGGTACGGGAGTTGCCGGGCAGGGTCATGGGGGGCTCCTGGGTGGGGGAGATGGCCGCGGGCCGCGCCGAACGGGCCGGACGGGTGGGGCCGTCGTGGCCGGTGCGGCGGGCCGTGGCGTGCATCATGCGGCGCCCGGCGGGGCGCGGTAATGGCTGCGGCCTCCACCCCCGGACCGGCCGCCGTGTGCGGACGCGCCATGGCCACCGGTCCGGGAGGGCTCGGGCGGCGGAGGCCCGGGCCGGAGGGGGAGCCGCGGACGGGGAGTCACACCCCGCTGGGGGCCTTCTCCTCCCGGGGCTGCCGCTCCCGGTCGGTCAGGTCGGCGAGGTCGCGGCCGCGGGTCTCCCGGGCGCACAGGACGGCGACCAGGGTGATCACGGCGGCAAGGGTGACGTACAGCGAGATCGGGGTGGAGCTGCCGTAGTCCTTCAGCAGCGCGGTGGCGATCAGCGGGGCGGGCGCGCCCGCCGCGACGGAGGCGAACTGGGCGCCGATCGAGGCGCCGGAGTAGCGCATCCGGGTCGCGAACATCTCGGAGAAGAACGCGGCCTGCGGGGCGTACATCGCGCTGTGGAAGACCAGGCCGACGGTGATCGCCAGCAGGACGGCCGGGAACGACCTGGTGTCCAGCAGCCCGAAGAAGGCCCACGCCCACACGCCGACGCCCGCCGCGCCGACCAGGTAGACCGGCTTGCGGCCGACCTTGTCGGAGAGCGCGCCGAACAGCGGGATCAGCGCGAACTGCACGGCGGAGGCGATCAGGACGGCGTTCAGCGCGGTCTGCTTGTCCAGCTTCAGGTGCCCGACGCAGTACGCCAGCACGAAGGTGGTCAGCACGTAGTACGAGATGTTCTCGGCCATCCGGGCGCCCATCGCGACCAGCACCTCGCGCCAGTGGTGGCGCAGCACGGCCAGCAGCGGGGGCTGTTCGGCCTCCTTCCGCGCGGCCCGCTGCTCGGCCTTGCGCGCCTCGGCCTTGGCGAGGGCCTCCTTGAAGACCGGCGACTCGTCGACGGCGAGGCGGATCCACAGGCCGACCATCACCAGCACCGCGGAGAGCAGGAACGGGACGCGCCAACCCCAGGCGAGGAACTGCTCGTCGCTCTGCACGAAGGTCATCAGGTCGAGCACGCCGACCGCGAGCAGGTTCCCGGCCGGGGCGCCGCCCTGCGGCCAGGACGCCCAGAAGCCGCGGCGCTCCGGGTCGCCGTGCTCGGAGACCAGCAGCACCGCGCCGCCCCACTCGCCGCCGAGGGCGAAGCCCTGCACCAGGCGCAGGAAGGTCAGCAGCAGCGGCGCCGCGACGCCGATGCTGTCGTAGCTCGGGACGCAGCCGATCAGCGCGGTCGCGCCGCCCATCAGCAGCAGGCTCAGCACCAGCAGCTTCTTGCGGCCGATCCGGTCGCCGTAGTGGCCGAACACCAGGGCGCCGAGTGGGCGGGCGGCGAAGCCGATCGCGTAGGTGAGGAAGGACAGCAGGGTGCCGGTCAGCGGGTCGGCCTTGGGGAAGAACACGTGGCCGAAGACCAGGGCGGCCGCCGAGCCGTACAGGAAGTAGTCGTACCATTCTATGGTTGTTCCGATGAGGCTCGCGGCCACGATGCGTGGTAGCGAGCCTCTGCTCGTTGCGTTGGGCGTCGAGGTGGCCATGGGCACCACTTCCTGCTGGGAGTGAGGGCGGAGTCGCGTCGCCACACCGTAGGAAAACGCAGGTCAGCCGCCTATGTGGTGTGGCCACATAGAGGGAGTGGCTGACATGGCGATGGACCCTGGGACTGGCCGAGCGGGCCAAGGAATCTGGAGCCAGTTCCTCCGGATCGAGGCGGCACAGACGACCGTGCTGGCTTGGTGCTGACCTGGACGCACCTCACAACACCTGATGACACCCCTACGGTGCTGGCGCGGTGCTGACCCTGAGCAACGATCGAGCCCCCAACCCAGGCTTTGGGTTGAGGGCTCGATCGTTGCTCCCAGGTGACTATTTCGCTCCTCGCTTGGCGGCCTTGATCTGCTCCTTCAGGAGCTTCGCCTCCAGCTTGGCGCGCTTCGTCTCGGCCTTCGCCTGCCTCGCCTGCACCTCGCTCTTGGAGCGGTGGCTCACCACGCCGAGACTGCTCACTGACACCGCCTTGCGGAACAACCCCATCTCGTCCCCCCTCACTCTTCAAGCTGGCACCAGCGGTGGTACGCCAGACCGCACACGTTAGAGCACGATCGCCAGGCGGGGCGTGGATCGCGGTCTGGGCCCGCCCTCACTGCGAGGCGGCTCTTCGTCCGGCCTCAGGACGCGCGTTCGATCGCCTCGAAGATGTCCGCGTCCGTCTCCTGCTGCCACTTCGGCAGGTCATCCCAGTCGGCCACGTAGCCGGGCTTCGGGTTCTCGATGTGCTTGTGGATCTGCGCGATCCAGCACGTAGCGATGAACCGGCCCTTCTGCTCGCGACTCAGCTTCGCCGTGTTGCCGGCGCTCACGCTGATGAAGTCTCGGACTTGGCCGAGGACTGCGGCGGCGCACTGGCGCTCCCACTCGGGGGTTTCCTCCCACGGTGCGATGTAGCCCGGCTTGGGCTCGCCGGGGTAGTGCTTCGTCACGCCCGCGATCCATGCCTCGCGGAAGATCCGACCGTTCTCGTCCGTCATGCCGCCGCCCCTGTCCTCTGCGCGAACTCGCGAAGGCCGGGAAGCTCCCGACCAGTGGTAAGAAGATCCGCCGTGATCGCCCGGACCTTCGGCCGCCGTGCCTCCTCCGGGGCATGGCCCTCCAGGGCCCGGAGTGCGGCAAAGCACCGCTCGGGCTCCTTGGCGTCACGCCAGACACGAGCCATGTCCATGCACATCCGCCCGCGCCTCTCCGCATTCGGCAGCGAACGAAGGTCGACCAGACTCCCGGCTCGAATCGCTTCGGTTGTCTCCCCCAGGGCCTGATGCACAGAGATCCGGTACCCGGCCACCTGCTCATACCCGAAGACGCCCGACAGGTACAGCGTGCGCCCGGCGCTCTCACGGCGTGCAGCGGTGTCCTCCGCCGCCGCCAGCAGATCGAGTGCCTCGCTGCGCCAACCCGCCTGCGCAGCGGCGTAGGAGGCGGTGAGCAGCATGGAGCCGCGCATCGCCAGGTGGTCGGGTTGGGTGGTCAGGTTCGCAGCAGCCGTGGACAGGTGATCGATCGCGTCGCGGTACTCCCCGGCGCGACGCATCGTGATCGCCATGGAGTGCGCGGCCTCGCCCATGACCACCGGATTGCCTGTTCGCTCCGCGTGGACACGCGCATAGGTGGCGGCGACCGGGGCGTAGGACGGGTGGTAGTTCTTGATCGACAGTTGAGCGAGCAGGACGTACGCGCGGGCGGCGACATCGTCGGCCTCGGCTGCACGTGCGCCGGCGATCAGGATGGGAAGCACCTCCCCAAGGCGGGCGTACTGCGCCTCGTGGAGCAGGTGCCTGGCGCGGGCGGCGGAGGCGTCCAGGTCCGCTCGTGAGGGCACTGGAACGTCGGGAAGGCGGAAGAGCGCCCGGCTCACGGGATCGTCCTCGACAGGGGCTGCTGCGGCCCGCGTGGAGGACACCAGGGCAGCTGCACCCATCCCGAGGCCGAGCGTCAGCATCGTGCGGCGTTTCACTTCGTCACCATCCGGAAGCAGGGACGGGGGCTGCGCCACCACGGCATGCGGCGCATCGGTCAGGAGATCGACCAAGCCCTCCGGGGTCACCTGGAGGAGATCAGCCATCCGGGGCCGCTGTGCCGGATGAGGCACAGCTCGACCAGTCTCCCACCGGGCCACCGTGGAGGGATCAACTCCGTTCGCCTGGGCGAACTTCTCCTGGGTAAAGCCCAGCATCTTGCGGCGCTCAATCAGCCGCTCACGCCTTGAGCTCACCAAACCCCCAGTTCAGCGCGGGTGTTGCAAGAAAAACGCCTGGAAAGCGCATGGACTTCGCTCTGGGAGACGGTAGCTGACGGTGGCTTACTGGTCACGCTGATCCGCGGCAAGGAGCCGGACATCCGGTCTCGGGGCCCGCGGGTTGGCTGCCCGCGGCGGCTCCATCAGTGCGTCCCCGACGAGAAGGAGCCGCCGCACCCCACCCCACACGGAGGAGGATGACGTGCAGCTCACCGCCGACGCCCGGCAACGACGACGGGAAATCGTCGAAGGCGGCCACCACGCGTGGGGGATCTGGCTGTCCGACCACCGGGGCAACGAGGTCTTCGTCGAGAACCTCACGCGGGCGGAGCGCCGGCGCTCGGTCCTCTCTCAGATCGCGGCGGGTCGCCGTCGCCGACTCCGGGGTCTGCGGTGATCACCGTGGCCAAGGCGAGCAACGTGACGTCGCCGGACTTCGTCCCCCTGGAGAAGCGGCGCCAGGGCCTTTACATCCGCACCTTCAAGGTCGCAGCCGACGGCACCCGTTACGACGACTCGGGCTTCACCGTCGTGGACTCGGACCCCGACTCGTACGCCTACCACCCGGCCGCGACGTGGCCACCCTGCCAATGCCCACTTCATGGCGGATAGTTGCCGGGCGCTGCTTCACCGAGGCCGGCAGGAGAGCGTGCTCGGCCCGGACCATCGCAGGGCCGACCCACCCGAAGTGACTCCGGGTGCCGCCGACAAGACTCCTCCACCGACCAGGTGGAGGTCAGCACGACCCCTCCCCGGCAGCCGCCGGGAGGACTGGACGAACCGAAGGAGAACAGGACCGTGAGCCAGGCCGTCACCGTGCACAACTACAACCCCGTCGGCGCGCCCGCCGGGCTGGACTGGCGCAAGTCGAGCCGGTCGAACCAGCAGCACCTGGACGACAGCATCGGCTTCGCCATCGAGGGCGACTCGATCCGCATCGGCATCACCACCGACGAGTCGCAGGTGCCGCTCACCGCGACCCGGACCAAGATCCGCGCCATGATCGAGGGCGCCAAGGCCGGCGAGTTCGACTACCTCCTCGACTGATTCCCTGCACCCGCACGGCGGCTCCCCGGAGAGCGGAATTCTCCGGGGAGCCCCGCCGCCCTTGATACCCCGATCGAGTGGAGCACCACCATGAGCGTGATCACCCGTCTCGTCGACGATCCTCAAGCGTTCCTCACTCGCTGGCCCACCGAACCGGTCGTCTACCAGCGTGACGCGACCTACCCGGCCGATCTCTTCGACAGCGACGATGCGCGCCGGATCGTCGCCGACCCGACCCTTCGCTCCATCGAACTCGGCCACGTTCGCGAAGGCGCGCTCGTTCCCGACGCGCCGAACGCCGACCACCCCACCGCAACCCTGGTCCTCAACGGCCTGCACGTGACCTGGGCGCCGCTACGCGACGCGTCGAAGCACCTCGCGGCGGAGCTCGGTCACCCGGTGACCGCGAACGTGTACCTCACGCCGCCGAACTCCATGGGCTACGGGCCCCATTGGGACACCCACCACGTTCTTCTCGCGCAGTCCGAGGGTGAGAAGACGTGGCGGCTGGCACCCCCAATCATCGAAGACCCGCTCGACGTCCACCGGTGGACGAAGGTCGGCTTCACCGCGGAGCAGCGAGCCGACATCGAGGCGAACGCAGTCACAGTGACGCTCAAGGCTGGCCAGGTGCTGTTCATCCCCCGCGGCTGGGTGCACTTCGGGCACACGACTGTCCAGCGCTCCCTGCACATCACCTTCGGGATCCAGTTGCTGACGCGGCACTGGCTCCTCGCCCAGCTCCTCGACCAGGCCGCGGAGCACCTTCCGCTGCGTGCCGCGCTGCCGCCCGGCCTGAGCGGCTACCCCGCTGACGCGCTCGTGGCGGACACCCGGGCTGCGCTGTGGACGTTCCTCGACCAGCTCGACCTGATCGCTTCCGGCGGCGCCATTCAGGGTAAGCAGCAGTGCACGGTGCTTGGCATCGCCTAACCTCACCCTTAGGACGCCACACGGGAAGGACTGTGGACGTGCTCGGAGAGGACAAGAACGTACAAGGTTGGTACGAGGCCCGTGCCGGCCTCACGCCGCCCCTCGGGGCCCGTGACGCCATCCTCCTCGATCCGCAGGCCCAGCGCGCCGCAGGACCGTTCGCCGACACTGCGCACCTGGTTGTGGAGTGGCGCGGCGCCGAGTGGATTCCGATCGCTGTCGCCGACAGCTACGCCGAGGCGTACAGGCTGATCACTGAGGCGAAGCCCCCAGCCTTCCCACAGCCCTGCACGCCGGTCGCGCTGCTGCGACGGGGTTCCGGACGGCACCGCAAGAACTGATCATCGGCCAGGGGGAGACTTGGGCAGGCACCGCAGGCTCTGTCAGTGGACCGGGTGCCGCCAGTACGCGAACCTGTTAGACCTCGACACCGAGCAGACCTTCTGCCTCGGCTGTGCACTCGCGATGCTGCACGCCGCTGACGACCCGATCGTCAACTTCCGCGAGTTCGACGACACCACCGAGTACACGGACGCGATCGCGCGACACCCAAGCATCGAACGACTGATGCAGCGCCGCCGTAGTTGACCCGCGCCTTGCCCAACAGGGGCCGCACTACATACGGGGCTGCCCATCCTGACTGGCTGTAGGACTCTGGGCGAGCCCTTCGGTCGGCCAGCGGCGCGACGGGCCGCATCAGGCCGAAGACCACGACCTCGGGGATGCGGGTCCTCCGGCGCAGGTTGCGCTTGGCGACCGTTCCAGCAAGAGCCCCCCGCCATGTGGCGAGGGGTTCTTCTGGTCAGTCGACCTCGGCCGGCTCCAGGGAGTCGTACCCATCCGCGTACTTCTCGCCGTTGAGGTGGGCGGCGATCTTGCCAATTCCACGCTCGACCGCCTACGGACATAGTGCTGGTCTTCGCGCGCTCAATAGGTACGGTGCTGGTTTGGTGCTGACTCGGCAGCCCAGAACTCAGCAAACCCTCAGGTCGGAGCACTTGGCGAGTGGATCGTCGTACCACTCGATGGTGGTGCCGATCAGCGAGGCGGCGACGACGCGGCGCAGGGCCGCCGGCCGGGGTGCGGGGGGCGTGCCGTGCACGGCGGGGGTGGGGCTGGCCATGGGGTCACCGTTTCCGGAGGAGTGCGGGATGTCGCCACACCGTAGGAACGGGTAGGTGGCGAGCCTATGTGGGAAGGGGCCACAGTTCCGCGGGCGGGGGTGTGGGCGCCGCCCACGGTGCGGGCGGTCCGGTGCGCGGTGCGCCCGGCGGCGCGGCGGCGCTGGTGCCGCCGCAGCCGCCCCGGCGATCGATCCGCGCGTCGCTACGCTCGATCCGAGCGGTTTTCCGCTTGATTCGAGCGTCAAGGTGGGGCATTGTGCTCCTCGCGGCCTTCCGGGTTGCCGTTTCGACAGCGAAGAGGTGTGCCATGGACGAGATCGACCGCGCCATCCTGCGGGAGCTTCAGGTGGACGGCCGGATCCCCTACGCCGAGTTGGGGCCCAAGGTGGGCCTGTCGCCGTCCGCGGCGCGACTGCGGCTGCAGCGCCTGATCGACGCCAAGGAGGTGCAGGTGGTCGGGGTGACCGACCCGATGGCGATGGGCCACCGGACGATGGCGCTGCTGGGCCTGCACGTCGACGGCGACCCGCGGGCGGTGGCCGACGCGCTCGCCCGGCACGACGAGGTGGTGTACACGGTGCTGACCGCAGGCACCTTCGACCTGTTCGTCGAGGTGGTCTGCGCCCGCCCGGCCGACCTGCTGGACTTCGTCAACGACGTGGTCCGGGCCGTCGAGGGCGTCACGGCCGTGGAGAACTTCCCGTACTTCGCGATCCACACCCACCGCTTCCTCTGGCACACCGACTGAACCGGCCCCGCCGCCCTCCCCTCGCCCCGCCCGTCTCCACCCCGAGGACCCCCCGCCATGCCGCACGCCGACCACCGCACCGTCGACTTCTTCGCCCGGGAGGCGCTGCCCGCCCCGCGGACCACTCCGGCCGAGGCCGAGCTGCTCGCCGCCCGGCACCTGGGGACCGCGGCCCGCGCGGAGGCGCTGGGCAGCCAGCAGGACGCCAACTTCCTGCTGCGGGACGGCGACGGGACGGCCCTCGCGGTGCTGAAGGTCGCCAACCCGGCGTTCGGCGAGGCGGAGGTCGAGGCGCAGGACGCCGCCGCCGACCTGGTCGCCGCCGCCCACCCCGGGCTGCGGGTCGCCACCGTGCTGCGCCGCCCAGACGGCACCCCGCGCCGGGCGGTGGTGGAGTCCGGGAGCGGCCCGGCCGTCGCCCGGCTGCTGCGCCACCTGCCCGGCGGGACGCTCTCCGGGCGCCGCCACCTCTCCCCCGGCACGGTCGCGGCGACGGGCGCGGTCGCCGCCCGGGTCAGTACCGCCCTGCGCGACTTCCGGCACCCGGGCCTGGAACGCGTCCTGCAGTGGGACCTGCGGCACGCGGACCGGGTGGTCGAGCGGCTCGCCGGGCACGTCACCGAGCCCGAGCGGCGGGCCGCCGTCCTGGCGGCCACCGCCGGGGCCTGGTCGCGCGTGCAGGAGGTCGCCGCGGCCCTGCCGGTGCAGGCGGTGCACCTGGACCTGACCGACGACAACCTGGTCCGCCGCCCCGACAGCCCGCTGCCGGTGCCCGACGGGGTCATCGACTTCGGTGACCTGACCGCGAGTTGGGCGGTGAGCGAGCTGGCCGTGACGCTCTCCTCGCTGCTCCACCACGACGGGATGGAGCCGCACCACGTGCTGCCCGCCGTCCGCGCCTTCCACGCGCTGCGGCCGCTGTCCGCCGAGGAGGCGGCGGCGCTGTGGCCGCTGGTCGTGCTGCGCGCGGCCGGGCTGGTGGTGAGCGGACGGCAGCAGGCCGCCGTCGACGCGGACAACGCGTACGCCACCGGCGCGCTGGAGCGCGAGTGGCGGATCTTCGAGCAGGCCACCCGCCTGCCGCTCCCGGTGATGACCCACCTGGTCGCGGACGCGGCGGGGTACGCCGCCCCGCCGACCGCCGCCGCCCCGCCCGCGCACCCGCTACTGCGCGGCCTCGCCCCCGACCGCTTCGCCCTGCTCGACCTGGCCACCGAATCCGACGCGATGGACGGCGGGGCCTGGCTCGGGGCCGACTCGCCGCACACCGGTACGACGCACACCGACTCGCCGCACGCCGGTACGACGCACACCGGGGTCGAGCGGCGGGCGGCCGCGGCCGTGCTGGCCGGTGGCGCGGCCGTCGCCCGTACCCCGTACGGGCGGGCCCGGCTCTCCCGGACGCCGGTGCTCTCCGCCGTCTCCCCCGCCACCGTCGCCACCGGCGTCGACCTGTGGCCGGGCGAGGAGCTGCCGGCGCAGGCGCCCGGCGCCGCCCTGGTGCTGACCGCCGCACCCGGACTGCTGGAACTCGCTTACGACGGACGGGTGTTGGTGCTGGAGTTCGACGCCGCGACCCGGCCGTCGGTGCCGGTCGGGGCCGAGCTGCGCGGCGGCGAGGAACTGGTCCGCCTCCCGGCCGGGGCCCCGGCCCGGCTGGCCCTGCGCGCGGCCGACGGCCCGACCGTCCCGGCCCTGGTGCGCCCCGAGTACGCGGCCGGCTGGCTGCCGCTGACCGCCGACCCCGCCCCGCTGCTGGGGCTGGACGCCACCGCCGCCGCCACCGCCACCGCCCGCACCGAACGGGCCGACCTGCTGGCCCGGCGCGCCGCCGTGTTCGCCACCGTGCAGGAGCACTACTACGCCGAACCGCCCCGGATCGAACGGGGCTGGCGTCACCACCTGGTGTCCACCGACGGCCGCGCGTACCTCGACATCGTCAACAACGTGACCCCGCTGGGCCACGCCCATCCGAGCGTCGAGCGGGCGGTGGCACGGCAGTTGCGGCGGCTGAACACCAACTCGCGCTTCCACTACGCCTCGGTGGTGGAGTTCACCGAGCGCCTGGCCGCGCTGCTGCCCGACCCGCTGGACACCGTGTTCCTGGTCAACTCCGGCTCCGAGGCGGTGGACCTGGGCCTGCGGCTGGCCGCCGGCGCCTCCGGCCGACCGGACGTGGTCGCCGTGCGCGAGGCCTACCACGGCTGGACGTACGCCTCCGACGCGGTCTCCACCTCCCTCCAGGACAACCCGAACGCCCTGGCCACCCGCCCGGGTTGGGTCCACACGGTGGACTCCCCCAACCCCTACCGGGGCCGCCACCGGGGCGCGGACGCGGCCCGCTACGCGCCCGAGGCGGTCGCGGTGGTCGACGCCCTGGCCGCCGCCGGGCGCCCGGCGGGGGCGTTCGTCAGCGAGACGTTCTACGGCAACGCGGGCGGCGTCGCGCTGCCCGACGGCTACCTCGCCCAGGTGTACGCGGCGGTCCGGCGGCACGGCGGCCTGGCCGTCGCCGACGAGGTGCAGGCGGGCTACGGCCGGTTGGGCGAGTGGTTCTGGGGCTTCGAGCAGCAGCGGGTCGTCCCCGACGTGGTCTGCGTGGCCAAGGCGATGGGCAACGGCCACCCGCTCGGCGCCGTGGTCACCACCCGGGAGATCGCCGAACGCTACCGCGACCAGGGCTACTTCTTCTCCTCCACCGGCGGCAGCCCGGTCTCCAGCGCCGTCGGCCTCGCCGTCCTCGACACCCTGCGCGACGAGGACCTGCAGGGCAACGCGGTACGGGTCGGCGGCCACCTGAAGCGGCGGCTGCGGGCGCTCGCCGACCGGTACCGGATCGTCGGCGCCGTGCACGGCTCCGGGCTCTACCTCGGGCTCGAACTCGTCCGCGACCGGGCCACCCTGGAGCCCGCCACCGAGGAGACCGCCGAGCTCTGCGACCGGATGCTCGACCTCGGCGTGGTCGTCCAGCCCACCGGCGACCACCTCAACGTCCTGAAGATCAAGCCGCCGCTGTGCCTGGACACCGCCGCCGCCGACTTCTTCGCCGACACCCTCGACCTGGCACTGGCCCAACTCGGCCACGGCGCCTGACTCCTGCGCGCCGCACCGCCGCTTCCCGCCGGCTCCCGCGTGCCACACTGGTGCCGGCCCGGCCCGACGCCCCGCCCGCAGGAACGACCACCCCCGTACGGGAGGCACCGTGAAACTGCTCCTCACCTCCGCCGGGGTGAAGAACCCCAGCATCCGGCAGGCCCTGGTCGACCTGCTGGGCAAGCCCGTCGAGGAGGCCGACGCCCTGTGCATCCCCACCGCGGGCTACGGGCACCCCATGGGGAGTCCGGCCGGGGCCTGGCGCTTCGTCACCGGGCGCTCCAGCACCCCGATGTGCGAGCTCGGCTGGCGGTCCATGGGCGTCCTGGAGCTCACCGCGCTGCCCAGCATCGGCGCGGAGCGCTGGCTGCCCTGGGTCGAACAGGCCGACGTGCTGCTCGCCAACGGCGGTGACGCGCTGTACCTGTGCCACTGGATGCGGCAGTCCGGCCTGGCGGAGCTGATCCCCACCCTGCCCGAGAAGGTCTGGGTGGGGCTCAGCGCCGGCAGCATGGTGATGACGCCCCGCATCGGGGCGGAGTTCGTCGAGTGGCGGTCGCCCACCGGCACCGACGAGACCCTGGGGCTCGTCGACTTCTCCCTCTTCCCGCACCTGGACCACCCGGCCCTGCCGGAGAACTCCACGGCCGACGCGGAACGCTGGGCGGCCGCCCTGCCGAACCCGGCCTACGCCATCGACGACGAGACCGCCGTCAAGGTGGTCGACGGAGTGGTCGAGGTCGTCTCCGAGGGCCGCTGGCGACGGTTCTGAGCGGCCGCCGCACGGATGGTCGGTCGCCCGGGTGCGTCAGTCGCCCGGGTGGGTCATCGCGTCGATGGCGATCGCGGCGGCCAGCACGGTGGCGTGGTCGGCGTCGGGGCCGACCTCCAGGCCGTAGGTGTCGCGCAGGCGGAACCACTTCTTCGACACCTCGGCGACCTTCCGGCCGTCGCGTTCGATCGTGTACTCGTGGTCGAGCACGTTGCCGTGGACGTCGAGCTCGGGGCCGTCGGCCTGCTCGATGTGCCAGCGGTCGCGGAGCGGGTTGATCAGGGCCTTCTTGACCATGGCGATCCGCTTGCCGTCGGCGTCCTCGATCTCCATCGACTCCTTGATCCGCAGCGCGCGGCTCTGGACGGTGGCGACCCGGTGGCCGGAGCGGTCCTCGATGTGGAAGGTCTTGCGCAGGCGCAGCGCCTTGCCGTCGACCTTGTAGACGTGGTCGCCGGAGTCGTCGTCGATCCAGTAGTCGTCGCCGAAGGCGAGGAGCTTCTGCCGCATCTGGTAGCGGGTGACCCCGTCCCCGTGGTCGAAGGCCCGGTTGGCCTGGCGGCGGGCCCGTCGTTCCTCGAACATCCCGGCGTCCTCTCCTCGTGCTGCGGCGGCGGACGCCGCCCCGCTGCCGGGTGCGCCGTCCGTGGGCCCTTCGTACCGCCGTCCGGGCGGGGGCGCATCTTTTCCGGGGACGGGCGGCGGGCGGCGGGCGGCGGGCAGTGCCCGTCGCCGCGTGAGGCGCTCAGCCCCTGGCCCGTCGGCGGCCGAGCAGCCAGCCGAGGGCGACGCCGACCAGCAGGGTGACCAGCAGGACCAGCCACAGCGGCAGCGTGACGGTGGGGATCCACAGCCGGATCCTCACGGAGGCGGTGTTCACGGCGATGAACCAGATCGCCAGCACACCGAGCAGCAGGAACGCGATGGTCCTCATGCGCACGTCGCGGCCGCCGACGGTGACCGAGGCCGGCCGGTCCGCACCGCTCGTCTTGTCAGCCATACGGCCCATTATGTGATGGTTCGCCCGCATCGGCCCGTCGACCTGCGGGCCCCCGTCCGCCCCCGGCGCGCCGGTTCCCCCCGCTCCGGTGCGCTGCCTACGGTGGGGAGGTGAGCGATCGTCGAAGCGGCGGGTACCTGGGGGCGGCGGCCGCGTTCGCCGTCTGCATGGCCGGCACCACGCTGCCCACCCCGCTGTACGGGCTGTACCAGGAGCGGATCGGGTTCTCCGAGCTGATGGTGACGGTGGTGTTCGCCGTCTACGCGCTCGGGGTGATCGGCGTGCTGCTGCTGGTCGGGAACGTCTCGGACGCGGTGGGGCGGCGGCCGGTGCTGCTGGTCGGCCTGGGGTGCGCGGCGGCCAGCGCGGTGGTGTTCCTCGCCGAGCAGGGCCTGGCCTGGCTGTTCGCGGGCCGCCTGCTGTCGGGCTTCGCGGCGGGCCTGTTCACCGGCACCGCCACCGCGTACGTCCTGGAGCTGGCCCCGCCCGGACGCAGGGGCCGGGCGGGTTTCGCCGCGACCGCCGCCAACATGGGCGGTCTGGGCTGCGGGCCGCTGCTGGCCGGGCTGCTGGCCCAGTACGCGGCGCGGCCGCTGACCCTGCCGTTCGCCGTCCACCTGGTGCTGCTGGCGCTGTCCTTCGCGGTGGTGCGCGCCCTGCCGGAGAGCGTGCCGGGGGCGCGCCCGCTGCGCGCCGCGCGGCCGCGGCGGCCGTCGCTGCCCGCCGAGGTGCGCGGGGTGTTCCTGCCCGCGGCGGTCGCCGCGTTCGCCGGGTTCTCGCTGCTGGGGGTGTTCACCTCGGTGACGCCCGCGTTCCTGGCCGAGGAGGTGGGCGTGCACAACCACGCGGTGGTCGGCCTGGTCGTCGCCTCGGCGTTCTTCGCCTCCACCGTCGGCCAGTTGCTGGTGCCGAAGCTGGGCGCGCGGCGGGCGCTCCCGCTGGGCTGCCTGGTGCTGATCGGCGGCCTGGGCCTGCTCGCCCTCTCGCTGGCCACCGACGCCCTCGCCCCGCTGGTGCTGGCGGCCCTGGTCGGCGGCGCCGGGCAGGGCATGGCGCTGCGCGGCGCGGTCGGCGAGGTCGCGGCGGCCGCGCCCGAGGCCCACCGCGGCGGGGTGCTGTCGCTGCTGTTCGTGGTCGCCTACCTGGGCATCTCGATCCCGGTGATCGGCGTGGGCCTGCTGGACGGCCCGCTCGGCCTGCCGGACGCGGGCCTGGTCTTCACCGCCTGCATGGCCGTGCTGGCCGCCGTCTCGGGCGCCTTCCTGCTGCGCCGGGCCCGGTCCGGGGGCTGACCGCCCGCCGGTTGTGGATCTTCCCTCCCCCACCGTCCCGTGGTAGGAGTGCCGCAACACCGCGCACCCGAAGGAGCACGACCATGCCGATCGCCGGCCGGACGACGGACCCCGGTTCCGATCACCTGTTCATGCTCTGCTGGGGCATCGCCGCGTTCACGATCGGCTGCTTCCTCGCCTTCAACCTCCGGGGCGTGGTGGACCGTCTCATCGCCTTCGCGGAGGCGCAGCGCGCGCAGTCGGGCCTGACGGCGCCGATGCGGGGAACCTCCGCCTTCCGGGTGGTCGGAACGGTGTTCTTCCTGGTGGGTGGGGGCCTGACGGTGGTCGGCGCGGTCAAGGTGTTCTCCGTGGACGCGCACTCCCTGTTCGCCCGGAACCAGGACCTCGGGGCGCTGACCCTGGTCTTCCCGTTCTTCGGCCTGTTCGCGCTGGCGGGGCTCTGGCACCGCCGCGGCCCGCTGCGCGCCGCCTGGGCCACCGGCCGCGCGGCGCTCCGCTTCGCCGCCGCCCTGGACTGCCTCGCCGTCCTCGCCCTGGCCACCTGCCTCACCCTGGGCCTCTTCACCCTGGGCGCCTTCGTCCTCGCCCTGACCGTGGTCACCGCCGCGATCACCCTGCTCTCCCTCCCCCGGCGGGGCACCGCCACCTGATCGGGCGTCATACTCCGGTATCACCCCGCCGATTGGCTCCGCGGTACGACGCGGACCACCCGTTCGTCCCCGTACGGTGGGGCCCGGCAACAGGCACCTGACACGAGGGGACTTCCGATGACGGGCACGCGCGGACGGATCGGGGCGGCGCTGCTGCTCGCGGCACTGGCGGCGACGGCGGCCCTACCGGCACCGGCAGCGTCGGCCGAGACCGGCACCCGGCAGGCCACTGCACAACTCCCTTCGCCTACCGGGCCGTTCGCGATCGGGACGGCCTCGCTGCGGATCGCCGACGACTCCCGACCCGACCCGTGGACGGCCGGGCGCACCCGCGAGCTGATGGTGAGCGTCTGGTACCCGGCCGCCCGCTCCGCCGACGGCCCGCGGGCCCCGTACATGACCGCGGCCGCCGGGGCCCACTTCGGCGGGCCGGACGGCGTCGGGCTGATCAACTACGCGGTGACGCCCGGCAGTACGGACTGGTCCGGCATCCGCACCCACGCCCGGACGGACGCCCCCGTCCTGCCCGGCGGCCCGCGCCCGGTCGTGCTGTACTCGGCCGGGCTGGGCGACCCGCGCACCTGGGGGACCGCGCTGGTCGAGGACCTGGCCTCCCGCGGGTACGTGGTGGTGACCGTCGACCACACCTACGAGGCGTCCGAAGTCGCTTTCCCCGACGGAGAGTTGGCCACCTCCGTGCTGCCCGGCATGCTCGGCGACCCGAACCTCGACATCGGCGCGGTGCTGCGCAGGTCCCTGGACGCCCGGGTCGCCGACACCCGGCTCGTCCTGGACCGGCTCGGCTGCCTCGGCGACCGGTCCGACCTGCCCGCCGGGCTCGCCGCCGCGATGGACCTCGGCCGGATCGGCATGGCCGGGCACTCCGCGGGCGGCTTCACCGCCCTGCAGGCCATGCACGACGACCCGCGGATCGCCGCCGCGATCGACCTCGACGGCCAACTGCACTTCCCCGGCCCCGACGGGCAGAGCGGCGTCTTCCTCCCCAGCGTCGCCGAGGACGGCCTCGACCGCCCCTTCCTCCTGATGGGCACCCGCAGCCCCGACTCCGGCTCCTACCACCGGCAGCCCGGCTGGGACGCCCTGTGGCAGCACAGCACCGGCTGGCACGCCGACGTCACCCTCGAAGGCTCCCGCCACGCCTCCTACACCGACGCCGCCACCCTCCTCCCCCAACTCGCCCGCCAGGGCGCCCTCTCCCCCGCCGACCTCCGCTCCGAGGTCGGCGACCTCCCGCCCGCCCGCACCGAGGCCGCCACCCGCGCCTACGTCGCCTCCTTCTTCGACCGCTGGCTGCGCGGCCACGACGACCACCTGCTGGACGGGCCCTCGGCGCGCTTCCCCGAGATGACCTACGAACGCTGACCCGGGCCGCTGCCGAGCCCCGCCAGGGGCTCGGGGAACGGCAGAGCCCCGTCAGGGGCTCGGGGAACGGCGAGTCCGAGCTGCTGGCGGCCGGAGCCCATCGAAGGTCCGTGCTGCTTCGGGCCAGGACAGCGGAGCGAGCCTCTCAGGCCGCCGTCACCGACTGCGGGAAGGCGAACACCCCGTCCGGGTCGTACTGCCGGGCCACCCGCTGCAGCCGCGGCAGGTTCTCGCCGTAGTAGGCGCGCCCCCAGTCCGGCAGCGTCGCGTCGATGTAGTTGACGTACGCGCCGCGGGCGCCGAGCCGGGCGAGGCCGTCGCGGATCTCGTCGACGGTGGCGCGGACGCGGTCCTCGGTGGCGGCGGTGGCGCCCGCGTAGACCTGGGCGCTGGCCAGCGAGCCGCGGTGCGGGAAGGCCGTGGCGTCGGGGGCGAGCTCGCCGACCGCGCCGCCGAGCGAGTCGAGCAGCAGGTCGACGCCGGTGCGGCCGGTCATCAGCTCGGTGAGCCGGGCCGGGTCGACCGGGCCGGGGCCGAACATCCGGGAGACCGCGACGAACCCGGTGCGGGTGAGCCGCCCGCCCTCCCAGGTGGGGTGGCACTGGGCGACGGTGTCGTTGGCGCACCCGGCCATGAACTTCATCGCGGCCAGGTAGTCCTTGGCGGCGACGGTGCGTCCGGTGGGCGCGGTGCCGGCCAGCCGCACCAGGCGGTCGATCTGCTGGTTCGCGCCGGACGGGTCGCCGACCCAGCAGCCGACGATCCGGCAGGTCGGCGGGTTGCCGCCGGAGACCTGGCAGCTGGCCCACAGTTCGGGCGGCGCGTCGGCGACCCACTGCTGCCAGCCGCCGAGCGCCTGGGCGACGGACCCGGCGGGGAACGGCACGATGAAGACGGTCAGGCCGGGCGCGGGCGGGGTGTCGAAGGTGAAGCGGGTGACCACGCCGAAGTTGCCGCCCCCGCCGCCGCGCAGTGCCCAGTGCAGGCCGTCCTCGTGCTCGGCGTCGGCGGTGCGCACGCAGGAGTCGGCGGTGACGACCTCGGCGGCGTCCAGCCGGTCGCAGGTGAGGCCGTACTTGCGGGCCAGGACGCCGATGCCGCCGCCGAGGGTGAGTCCGCCGATGCCGACGGTCGGGCAGCTCCCGCCGGGCAGCAGCCGTCCGGCCGCGGCCAGGCCCGCGTACACCTCGATCAGCCGGGCACCCGCGCCGACCTCGGCCCGGCCGTCGGGGCGGACCCGGACGGTGTTCATCGCGCGCAGGTCGATCACCAGGCCGCGGTCGGGGACGCTGTAGCCCAGGTAGCTGTGACCGCCGCTGCGGGCCGCGATCGGGATGCCGTGGCCGCGGGCCACGTCCAGGCAGGCCCGGACGTCGTCGGCGGTGGCGCACTTGGCGACCGCGCCCGGGAGTTGGCCGTCGTTCAGCTCGTTGAAGCCGAGCCGGGCCGTCCCGTAGCCGGGGTCGGCGGGCAGCACCAGCCGGTCGCCGAGGCGCTGCCGCAGCGCCTGCCAGTCCGGCGGCGCGGCCCGCCAACCGCGCTGCCGGGGCGGGAACGCCTCCACCGCACCGGGCCCGCCCCGGGCCAGGGCGGGGGACGCACCCGCCACCAGCCCCACCCCCACCGCTGTGCCGACGGCCAGAAAACGACGACGGTTCATTGTCACGACGCACCTTCCTCCCCGCACCGGGCGCACGGGGGCTCTGGGCCGATCGTCACGCCCCGCCCCGCCCGCGCCCGGCTGCGGCCCGCCGGAGTGCGTCCGATGGCGCAGCGCACACCGGCGCGCGCCGGACGGCACACCGGGCCGCGCGCGCCCGTCCCGCCCGGCCGCCCCCACCGCCCCGGCCCGTCCCGGCCGTCCGGCCGTTCGATTCCGGAGCCCGTACCGCCCGGCGGCCGCTCCGGCCGCTCCGGCCGGTGCGATCCGCCCTGCGGGGCACCTCACCCACGCGCCAACTGCGCTTCCCCAAAAGCCTCTTGAGGACTCTCAAGGTCCCCACCGCCGCGGGCCGCACCCGCGCCTCGCGGGCGCCGCACGCCGCTCCGGGGAACCCGTGCGCCGCCGAACGCCTCCGAACCGTGACCTGACAGGGAGTCAATTCCCCCTCCGGTGTCGTATGGTCACCGTCTCGGCCGGGCGCGGTCACGGATGACCGCGCACCGTCGCTGCCGTGCGGCCGCGCGCTGCCCGGACGCGGCGGGCGGGTCGACCGGAACGCGCGGAGCGAGCGGAGGCGGGCGGGTGGAGGTTCGGGTCCTGGTACGGGTGCCGACGGGGTGCGCCTGGTGACGGCCGTCGACGGCCTTCCGCCGCTCGGTGCCGAACTCGGCTGGGAGCGGCTGGGGTTCACCGAGGAGCTGCGGGCGCTCGTCCGCCGTCTGGAGACCCCGGCGGACGAATTCGCCACCCGCTGCGGGCTGGGCCCGGACGCGCTCGCGGGCTACCTCGCGGCCGTGCGCATCCCGCCGTGGGAGTTCGTCGAGGCCCTGCTCGACGCGGTGCGGGGCGGCACCCCCGACACCCACGACGCCGCCGACCGGGCCGTCCGCGAGCGGCTGCGCCGGTCGCGGATGGCGGCGCTGCGGGTCGCCCGGTCGATCGGCCGGGCGGTGTGCCAGCTCGAGGGCCAACTGCACGCCGCCGAACGGGAGATCGAGCAGGCCGACGAACAGGCCGCCCGGGCCGGACGCGCGCTGGCCGCCCTCGACTCCCCCGCCGAGCACCCCGAGCACCCCGACCGCGCCGCCCTGGCCGAGCAGCTCGACCGGGCCCGCGAGCAGTCCGCCCGGGCCGGGGCCCGGCACGCCCTGCTGCGGCGCCAACTCGCCCTGGTGGAGCAGCAGCAGGGCACCTCCGCGGCGCCGCCGCCCCCCACCGGAGCGGAGCCCGACGACGGGCCGCCGCCCAAGGTCCTGCTGGTGGACGACCGCCCGGAGAACCTGACCGTCCTGGAGGCGCTGCTGGGGCCGCACGGACACCAACTCGTCCCCGCGACCTCCGGCCCCGAGGCGCTGCGGGCGCTGATGGAGCCCGACGGCTACGCCGCGATCCTGCTCGACGTGCAGATGCCCGGCATGGACGGTTACGAGACCGCCGAGCACATCCGGCGCCGCGCCCGCACCCGCGACATCCCGATCGTCTTCGTGACCGCCATCGGCGGCGACGCCGACCACGCGATGCGCGCGTACGCCGCGGGCGCCGCCGACTTCATCCCGAAGCCGGTCGACCCGTGGGCGGTGCGGGCCAAGGTGGCCTCCTTCGTCGAACTGCACCGCGAGCGCCACGAGGGCCGGGAGGGTCGGTAGCGCCTCGCGGGCGCAGCCGTCAGCGGGGGGCGGTCGCCGCGGCCTGGCGGCGGCAGGCCTCGTCCAGCGCCTTGGTGTCCTCCAGTACCTCGTCCGCGGTCATCCGGCCCCAGCGGAGGGTGAGCCACTGGACGGCCTCGTTGCGGTAGGGCGTGCCGTCGGCGAGGGTGGCCGCCACGTCGAGCCGGACGACCACGGTGGTGCGCCAGGGCCAGCCCCGGACGATCACCTCGCGGGGAGTCAGCCGCAGCCCGGGGAAACGCTCGTACAGGGCGCGGAACCACTCCGCGAAGGCGTCCCGACCGACGAACTCGGCGCTGACGGGGGTGTCCCCGGCGAAGCGGAAGCGCAGGTCGGGGGCGGCGGTGGCGACGGCCGCCCGGTGGTCGCCGGTGCCGATCCGCCGCCACAGCGCGCGGACCCTGGCACGGGTGATCGCGTGGTACATCACTGCCTCCCGGACGAGGGCGACGGACGCACCGGCCCCTCGGTCCTCAACCTAGCACCTGACTTGCAACATGCAAGCCACTGCGCCCCGCCGCACTACACTGGACGGCGTGGACCGCACCCGCTTCGCCGACATCCCGTGCTCCGTCTCGCGCGCCGCGGGGGCGGTCGCCGACCCGTGGACGCTGCTGGTGCTGCGCGACCTGTTCCTGGGGCTGCGGCGCTTCGAGGAGCTGCGGCAGGACCTCGGCATCGCCACCAACATCCTGTCCGCCCGCCTCGACCACCTGGTCGCCGAAGGCCTGGTCGAGCGCCGCCGCTACAGCGCGCACCCGCCGCGCGACGAGTACCTGCCGACCGACGCCGGACGGGACCTGCACGGCGTCGTCCTGGCGCTGCTCGCCTGGGGCGACCGCCACCGCTCCGACCCGGCCGGCGCCCCGCTCGTCCCCCGCCACACCACCTGCGGGCACCCCGCCCGTCCGGTCGTCGCCTGCGACCACTGCGGCGGCGAACTGACCGACGGCACCGTCGAGTTCGTCCCCGGCCCGGGCGGCCGCCCGGCCCGCGGCACCGCCGTCGTCGCCGCCCGCCTGGCCGCGGGCCCGCTCCCCGACCGAGGACCGAACCCGACGGACGAGGGCTGAACCCGCCGGACGACGGCGAGGCCACCACCCCCTGCAGTGGGGTGACGGCCTCATTCCGTGGGGGTCTCGGGCCCGGGCGGGGCTACTTCCAGCTGTCGTCGAGGCTGACCGTCCCGGCGGCGCCGGTGGTGCAGGCGCGGTTGGCGCCGCTCTCCCACGTGACGTTCCCGGCCGCGTCCTTGACGAGGTACTTGTACTCGAAGGCGGTGCTCGCGGGCAGGGTGAGCGAGAGCTTCCAGTTCGGGTAGGCGGCGGAGGACATCGGCAGCGCGTTGGCGGGGTTCCAGCCGCCGAGCCGGGCGGTGGAGCCGACCAGGTAGACGTTCTGCCCGTAGACGGTGCTCTTGTTCTCGGAGAAGTTCACCGTGACCTGGCCGCTCGCGGTGGTACCACCCCAACTGTCGTTGAGCGTGCCGCCGTTGGTGCCGGAGTTGGCGCTGTGGTTGGCGCCGCTCTCCCAGGTGACGTTCCCGGCGGCGTCCTTGACGAGGTACTTGTACTCGAAGGCGGTGTCGGCGGGCAGTTGGACGCTTCCGCTCCACACGGGGTAACCGGCCGGGGAGAGCGCGACGGCCGCGTTCGGGTCCCAACTGCCGAGCTGCGGCAGGGAGCCGACCAGGTAGACGTTCTGGCCGTTGACGGTGGTCCTGTTCTCGTTGAACGTCTCGGTGACCGTCCCGCCGGGGTTGGTCGGGCCGGCGGACGGCGAGGGGCTGGCGCTGCCGCTCGGGCCGGCGCTCGGGCTGGCGCTGCCGCTCGGGCTGCCGCTCGGGCTGGGACTGGCGCTGCCGCTGGGGCTCGCGGTGCCGGTGGTGGCGGCGTACAGCGCGACCGCGTCGCCCGCGTTGACGGTGACCGTCGCCTTGCCGGAGCCGTCCACGCTCACGGTCGGGCCGGTGCAGGCGGAACCGCTGAGGTCGCCGTGGACGACGTCGCAGTAGGTGCCCGCGGCGAGGCCGGTGGTGAAGGCCCGGGTGATCGCGGAGCCGCTGTTGTTGATGGCGACCCAGCCCTTGCTGCCGCGGCTGAAGGCGATCGCGTTGCTGCCGTTGTCCCACCAGTTGGCGACGGACTGGCCCTGGGCGGCGTTGTGCCAGCCGACCATGTTGGCGATGCCCCGGTCGCGGTCGGTGCAGGTCCAGGTGCCGTTGCCGCAGTTGACGTCGGTGACGAAGCCGTTGCCGTCGGCGGGCGGCGAGTCGTCCTTGTTGTTGAACCGGAAGCCGGAGTAGACCTGCGGGGTGCCGTAGCCCCAGGCGAGTTCGAAGACGTGCGCCAGCCTGTACTTGGCGCCGTCGTTGTACGTCAGGGTGGCCCGGTCCCGCTCCAGGTCGTGGTTGGTCACCATGACGGCGGACTTGTCGCTCGGCTCGAAGCCCCAACTCTGCCCGAAGGTCTTCAGGTTGGCGATGTTCCCGTTGAACTGCTGGGAGAGCTTGGAGGCGTAGGTGAACTCCAGCACGCTGCCGTTGCCCTCGAAGGCCGCGGGCGCCAACTGGCTTCCGCCGCCAGGGAAGACCTCCTGGTAGACGTACGGGCGACCGCCCCACCGGGTGTCGTCGACCCGGGAGAGGATGTTCGCCATGTCGGCCTGCGCGATGTGCTTGGCCGTGTCCACCCGGAAACCGTCGACGCCCGCGCCGACCAGGGAGTTGAGGTACCCGGCGATCTTGCCGCGGACGTAGTCGCTCTCGGTGCTCAGGTCCTCCAGGTTCAGCGCCTGGCACTCCTGGACCTGGGTGACGTTGTTCCAGTCGGTGACGCTCAGGTCCGCGTTGGGACACGGCGGGGAGCCGTGGAAGTCCGACTTGGCGTAGGGCACCGCCGAGTAGCTGTACGCGGACGGACTGAAGGCCGAGCCGCCGTAGCCGGTGGTGCTGCTCTGGTTGCTGCCCGCCATGTGGTTGATCACCGCGTCGGCGTACACCTTCACGCCGGCGTCGTGGCAGGCCGTCACCATGGCCCGGAACTGCGCGTCGGTGCCCATCCGGCTGTTCAGGCGGTACGAGACCGGCTGGTAGACCTCCCACCAGGGGTGCCCGGGCAGCGAGATCGACTCCTGCGGCGGGGCCACCTGCACCGCCCCGTAGCCCTTCGGCCCCAGGACGTCGGTGCACTCGGTCGCGACCGAGTTCCAGTTCCACTGGAACAGGTTGGCGATCACGTCGCCGCCGTTGGGGGTGGCGGCGGCCCGTGCGGTGCCCTGCAGGCCGAGCGGCAGCAGCCCGCCCAGCACCAGGGCACCGGCTGCGGCCGCCACGGGCGCGGTTCTACGGACAGGGGTCATCGGCGAATCTCCCAAGGTGGTGGGGGACTTGAGAAGGCAACGGGAAGACGATCCACTCCGGCCCGACGCACCGTCAAGGCTTTCTGCAAGAAATTTCATCTTCTTGCGTTCGGATCCACACCTCCCGGAAACAGGGATCGGGTAGGTGAATCCGCCGAAAAGGTATACACCTCCCCACCATCCGCCCAGCTCGCCCCAGCAGGAGCGAAATTTCTTTCAGGAACTTTCACTCCCCGTGCCGCTCCCCGCCCCGCATCCGCCCCCGGGTTAGCGTGGCGCGGTGAACCACGGCGAGATCGACGACGACGGCATGGTGCGGGTGCGCGGCGCCCGGGTGCACAACCTGCGGAACGTGACGGTGGCGGTGCCGCGCGGAGCGGTGGTCGCGTTCACCGGCGTCTCCGGCTCCGGCAAGTCCTCGCTGGCCTTCGGCACCCTGTTCGCCCAGGCCCAGCACCGCTACTTGGAGTCGGTCTCCCCCTACGCCCGCCGCCTGCTGCGCCAGGTCGAGGCCCCGCAGGTGGACGCCGTGACCGGCATGCCGCCCGCCGTCGCGCTGGAGCAGCGCCGCTCCGTCCCGTCCGGCCGCTCCACCGTCGGCACCGTCAGCACCACGTCCAACCTGCTGCGGATGCTGCTCTCCCGCTGCGGCACGTACCCGCCCGGCGCGCCGCGGTTGGACTCCGACGCGTTCTCGCCCAACACCCCGGCCGGCGCCTGCCCCGAGTGCCACGGGCAGGGCGTGCTGCACCGGGTCACCGAGCGCTCGCTCGTCCCGGACGACTCGCTCTCCATCCGGCAGGGCGCCGTCGCGTCCTGGCCCGGCGCCTGGCAGGGCAAGAACCTGCGCGACATCCTCGGCGCGCTCGGGCACGACCTGGACCGGCCCTGGCGCGAACTGCCCGCCGCCGAACGGGAGTGGATCCTGTTCACCGAGGAGCAGCCGGTCGTCACCGTCCACCCCGAGCGCGAACCCGGCCGCGTCCAGCGCCCGTACCGGGGCAAGTACAGCAGCGCCCGGCGCCTGGTCCTCAAGGCCTTCGCCGAGTCCCGCAGCGAGGCCGCCCGCGCCAGGGCCGCCGCCTTCCTGGAGCAGTCCACCTGCCCGAACTGCCACGGCCACCGGTTGCGCCCCGAAGCGCTCGCCGTCACCTTCGCCGGGCTGAACGTCACCGGCCTGGCCGCCCTGCCCGCCGGGCGGCTCGCCGAACTGCTGCGCCCGCACACCGCCGGGGACGGCCCGGCCGCCCTGATCACCACCGACCTCGTCGACCGCCTCACCGCCCTGGAACGCCTCGGCCTCGGCTACCTCTCGCTCGACCGCACCGCCCCCACCCTCTCCACCGGCGAACTCCAACGCCTGCGCCTGGCCACCCAGTTGCGCTCCGGCCTGTTCGGCGTGGTGTACGTCCTGGACGAGCCCTCGGCGGGCCTGCACCCGGCCGACACCGAGGCGCTGCGGCGCGTCCTGGCCGAACTGCGCGCCGCCGGGAACTCGGTGTTCGTGGTCGAGCACGACATGGCGGTGGTGCGCGGCGCCGACTGGCTGGTGGACGTCGGCCCGGCCGCGGGCAGCGGCGGCGGCCGGATCCTGCACAGCGGCCCGGTCGAGGGCCTGCGCGCGGTGGACGCCTCCGCGACCCGCCGTTTCCTGTTCGACCCGCCGCCCCCGCCGCCGTCCCGCGGCCGCACCCCCACCGGCGTGCTGCGGCTGCGCGGCGTCACCCGGCACAACCTGCGCGGCCTGGACGTGGACGTGCCGCTGGGCGTGCTCACCGCCGTCACCGGCGTGTCGGGCGCGGGCAAGTCGACGCTGCTCGCGGCCGTCGCCGACGCCGCCGGGGACCGCCGCGTGGTGAGCTTCGACCAGACCCCGCTGGGCCGCACCCCGCGCTCCAACCTGGCCACCTACACCGGCCTGCTGGACAGCGTCCGCAAGCTCTTCGCCGCCACCGCGGAGGCGAGGGCGCGCGGCTACGGCGCGGGCCGGTTCTCCTTCAACGTCGCCGCCGGACGCTGCCCCACCTGCGAGGGCGCGGGCGCAATCGAGGTCGAGCTGCTGTTCCTGCCCACCGCCTGGAGCCCCTGCCCGGACTGCTGCGGCAGCCGCTACAACCCGCAGACCCTGCAGGTGACGTACCGCGGCGCCACCATCGCCGACGTCCTCGCCCTGACCGTCGACGAGGCCGCCGCGTTCCTCGCCGACACTCCGCCCGCCGCCCGCGTCCTCACCACCCTCCAGCAGGTCGGCCTCGGCTACCTGCGGCTGGGCCAGCCCGCCCCCGAGCTCTCCGGCGGCGAGGCCCAGCGCGTCAAACTCGCCGCCGAACTCCAGCAGGCCCACCGCCGCCACACCCTCTACCTGCTGGACGAGCCCACCACCGGCCTGCACCCCGCCGACAGCGAGGTCCTCACCGCCCAACTGCACCGCCTGGTCGACGCGGGCGCCACCGTCCTGGTCGCCGAACACGACCTCGACCTGATCGCCGGAGCCGACCACGTCATCGACCTCGGCCCCGGCGGCGGCGACGCGGGCGGCCGCCTCCTCGCCGCCGGCACCCCGGCCGACGTCGCCGCCTCCCCCGCCAGCCGCACGGGACCGTACCTGGCGGAGCGCCTCTCCCCGCAGGGAAGTTGATCGCCCGCGAGCCCACTCACCGACGTCCCGGCCTCGGTCCGCGTTCGAGATCTGGGCCGGGGCGGCGCAGGCATGCCGAAAACCGGTTGCCCTGTGGCGAATGATGAGATCGTGATCTCCAAGGAACGCGCCGTCGGGCTGGTCGAGTCCTTCCTGGCCCGAGAGCTGCCGACGTGGCCGTGGCGGGGGCCCGCCCCCACGCCCGACGTCTACCACGTGCAGGAACGCGCGGTCGGCTGGCTCGTCTTCTGGCGCTCGGCGGAACAGGCCCGCGCCCGTGACGCGCGCGGCAGCTTCGTCGGGGGCCACTACCTGGTGGACCGGCACGACGGGAGCATCCACCACGTGCCCGCCGTCTCGTGGGAGGAAGCGGGCTGGGAGGAGCAGTACCTCCTGGAGATCAAGGGCATCAGACCGCCCGATCCACTGGCCTCCGCCGTTCGCGCGCTCGCCCGCGCCGCGGGCGTCGTGGCCGCGATGAGCCACCTGCGCAAGCAGGCCCCACGACTGGGCCTGCAGGAAGCGAGGGTCTACGTCACGACCGTTCGGGACGGCGCCGAACCACCGGAAGAGCTGGCGAACCTCACCCGGGAAGAGCCGAACCGGCCGTTTCCGCCCATCGAAACGCTGGCCGGTCCGGTCCAGTAGGGCTCCGGCCGGTGAGCCGAGGTCCAGGCCGAGCGTACCGGTCACGAGGAACCGCTTGCGGCCCTTGGCCTTCTTGCCCGCGAGGAACCCTTCCCCTCCTCCCGCCCGAAGGGCCGCCGCATCGGGTTCGACCTCGTCTAGCGCCCCCGCACGTCCACCGCCGCCATCCCCGCCCGCGCCGCCGCCAGCAGCCCGCTGTCCGCGTCCTCCAGCACCACGCACGCCGCCGGTTCGACGCCCAACTGCCGTGCTGCCAGCAGGAAGAGGTCCGGCGCGGGCTTGCCGTGCCGGACCTCGTCACGGGTCACCGCGCACGCGAACAGCCCGTCCAGCCCCAGGTGCCGCAGCGTCGCCTCCACCGTCCGGCGCGTCCCGCCGGAGGCGACGGCGAGCGGGAGGCGGCCGGACAGTGCGCGGGCCAGGGCGGTGACCGGGGCGATCTCGGTGACGGCGGTCAGGTGGTCGAGGTAGCGCTCGCTGCACTCGCCCACCAGTCGACCCACCAACTCGTCGTCCGCGGCGGCCCGTTGCCCGGCCAGCGCAGCCCTGATCGTCTCCGGGGTGGACGTCCCGGTGTATCCCGCGTACCACTCGCGGCTGACCTCCACCCCGTACGGTGCCAGGGTCGCCGCGAGGGCCAGGTGGTGGGCGGGGTGGGTGTCGGCGAGGGTGCCGTCGCAGTCGAAGAGCACGGCCCCGAAACCGGCGAACGACTCCGGGTCATCCAGAACGACCATGCCTTCCTCCCAAGTGAGTTGACGTCACGCCACGACCTCATTGGTCCACACCACACCCTCCCTGCCGACGCCCCGCCCGGTCAAGGACGCCCGGAACTCGCCGGCCCGCCCGGCCCGTCCCGTGCTGGAATCCCCCGGTGACCCTCACCGTCCGCCCGGCCGGACCGGCCGACCTGCCGCAGCTCCCGACCCTGCAGCTCGCCGCCGGACAGACCTTCCACCACATCGGCAGCTGATCGACCGGGTGGCGGGGTGGGCGGCCGAGCGGCGGATGCCCACCCTCACCCTGAGCACCTTCCGCTCCGTCCCGTGGAACGTCCCCTACTACCTGCGGATCGGCTTCCGCGAGGTTCCGCCCGCCGAGCTCACTCCGGCACTGCGCCAACTCCCGGCCGAGGAAGCCGCGTTCGGTCTCGACCCGGCCGGCCGGGTCTGCCTGCGCCGCCCCGTCCGCACCACCTGAGGACCGGCAACCCGAAGGGCCCGCGCGAACACCGCGCGGGCCCTTGAACGTCCGTCCGTCCGTTCCTGCGGCCTCAGTTGGCGAGGCTGAAGTCACCGCCCACCGGTGCGGCGATCTTGTCCACGCCGGTCAGTGCGGTGAGCGTGGTGACGGGGGTGCTGCTCTCGGTGGTGGTGCCGTTGCCGAGTTGGCCGGAGCCGTTGGCGCCCCAGGAGCGAACGGTGTTGTCGCCGAGCAGCGCGATGGTGTGTTCGCGGCCGCCCGCGACGAGTTGGACGCCCTTGATGCCGGGCACCGGGACGGGGGTGATCCGGTAGTCGGTGGTGCCGTCGCCGACCTGGCCGGAGGTGTTCTGGCCCCAGGCCTTCAGCTTGTTGTCGCTGTCGGTGACGGCCAGGCTGTGGTTGCAGCCCGCGGCGATCTGCGAGACGCCGCCGAGCCAGATGCCCTGGGTGTCGACGGGCGCGTACCGGTTGATGGTGCTGTTGTCGCCCAGCTGCCCGGTCGCGTTGTAGCCCCAGGCCTTGACCGAGTTGCCGCTGGTGGGCTTGGTGCCGCCGCTGGGCGGGCCGATCAGGGCCAGGTTGTGGTTGCACCCGGCCGCGATCTCGGTGACGCCGCTGAGGCCGCCGACCGGCGCGGGGACGTTGCGGCTGGCCGAAGTGCCGTCGCCGAGCTGCCCGTTGATGTTGTAGCCCCAGGCCCAGACGGTGCCGTCCTCGCGCAGCGCGATGCTGTGGTTGAGGCCCGCGGCGATCGCGACGACCTTGTTGAGGCCCTCGACCCGGACGGGGACGCTGCTGTCGCTGTTGGTGCCGTTGCCGAGCTGCCCGTAGTTGTTGCGGCCCCAGGCGACCACGGTCTGGTCGGCGAGCAGGGCGAGGCTGTGCCAGCCCCCGGCGGCGACGTCGCGGCCGTCGGAGAGGTTGACGACCTGTCCGGGCGCGTTGTGGCTGAAGACGCTGCCGTCGCCGAGCTGCCCGGAGCTGTTGGCGCCCCAGGACATCACGGTGCGGTCCTTGAGCAGCGCCAGCCCGTGCCCGGTGGTGGAGCCGCCGCCACCGGCGGCGATCTTGTCGACCTCGGCGCTGGTCAGGCCGAGCACGGTGGTGGAGGTGGTGCGGAAGTCGGTCCAGGTGCCGTCGCCGAGCTGCCCGGAGCGGTTGTTGCCCCAGGCCTTGAGCCGCTTCTCCTGCGCGTGCGCGGTCCCGGCGGGCACGGCGGCCAGGCTGAGCGCGGTGAACGCGGCCAGCCCGGCGGCGAGGGCGGGCCGTAGCGCGGGGCGCAGCCGGGCGCGCAGCGGGGTGCGGGGAGCGGCGGCGTTCTGGGAGGGCGTCATGGAGGGCCTTTCTCTAGGGGTGGCGGGTCAGCGCGCGAGGCTGAAGTTGCCGTTGCTGGGCGCGGAGACCAGGGAGACGCTGCCGGACTTGGCGAGCACCTGGACGGGCGTGTTGCGCTGGTTGGTGGTGCCGTCGCCGAGCTGGCCCTTGTCGTTGAGGCCCCACGCCTGCACGGTGCCGTCGGCGAGCACGGCCAGGTTGTGCGCGGCGCCGGAGGCGATCGCCTCGATGCCGGTCACCCCGGGCACGGGCACGCTGGTGTTGCGCTGGGTGGTGGTTCCGTCGCCGATCTGCCCCTTGTCGTTGGCGCCCCAGGCGCGCAGCGTGTGGTCCTGGAGCAGGGCGAGGCTGTGGGTGGCTCCGGCGGAGAGCGCGGTGACGTCGGTGAGCTCCTGGACGGGCACGGGGTAGGGCTTGTTGGCGGTCGTGTCGTCGCCGAGCTGGCCCTTGTCGTTGAGGCCCCAGGCGTAGACGTGCCCGTCGGCGAGCAGGGCGAGGGCGTGGTTGGCCCCGGCGGCGATGCCCTTGACGGTGGTGAGGCCGGGGATGCTCATCGCGGTGTTGCGGGTCGCGGGGGTGGCGGCGGGAACGGGCGCGGTGGAGCTGACCGGCAGCGGGGTGACGCCGAGCTGGCCCTTGTCGTTGTTGCCCCAGGTCTTGACGGTGCCGTCCTTGAGCAGCGCCATGCTGAAGGTGTCACCGGCGGCGACCGCCTTGACGTCGGAGAGCCCGGCGACGGTGACGGGCAGGCTGGTGTTGACGGTGGTGCCGTCGCCGAGCTGGCCCTTGTCGTTGAGGCCCCACGCCTTGACGGTGCCGTCCTTGAGCAGGGCCAGGGCGTGCGCGCCGCCCGCGGCGACGGCCTCGACGTCGGTCAGTCCGGCGACCAGGCCGGGCACGGCGGCGTCCTCGGTGGCGCTGGTGGTGCCGTTGCCGAGCTGGCCCTTGTCGTTCTTGCCCCAGGCCTCGACGGTGCCGTTGCCCAGCAGCGCGAGCGCGAACCCGGTGACGGTGGTGCCGCTGGTGGTGCCTCCGGCGGCGATGCCGTTGAGCTCGGCCCCGGCCATGCCGACCACCGAGACGGGGGTGAGCCGCTGGGTCTTGGCGGTGCCGTCCCCGAGCTGCCCGTTGGCGTTGTTGCCCCAGGCGCGCAGCCGCAGGTCGTACGCGGACGCGGTGCCGGCCGGCAGGACGGTGGTGGACACCAGGGTCAGTCCGGCCACCATCGCGGTCAGGGTGGCGGCGGGCAGCTGGCGCAGCGTGCGGTGCATCGGTGGTTCCTCCATGGACGTGCGGGGCGTGGGGTGACGGGGCCTCAACGGGACGGGGTGCCGGGGGCGGTGCGCTGGACGGGCCCGCCCCGGGCGAGCCGTCCGGGCGGGGGCTGGACGGGGTGGATCTTGTCCACCGGCCGGTGCGCGGCGTGCGGGGCGCCCTGCGGTGCGGGGCGGTCACCCTGCGCGGGAGGGGCCTGGGCGGCGGCGGCCGGGGGCGCGGCGAGCAGGCAGGCGAGCAGGCAGGGGGCGGCGGCCGCGAGCAGGGCGGCGCTTCGGGCGTGGAGTGTCATCGGTGCCTCGTGGTCAGGTCGGGCGCGGCTCGGCACGGCACGGGAGGCGTGCGGCGGCGGTCCGACTCCGGTCGAAGTCGAAGTCAGAGTCGAAGTCGAGAAATGACGATCCGATCGCCGGAATGCCTAACCCACCGCCACCTGGTTCGTGCGGATACCGACTGCTTTCCATGCCAACGGCGCAGTCGGTCCTTCGCCCACCCCCCGTTCGGTCCGCCCTCGGTTGCGGTGCGTAGTCGATCCACCCAGCATGACCAGGGATCTTGGTCGCCGGAATTCTCGACCAGCCATCAACCGATCGGCCCCGTAGCCGAGTTCAGGGAGGCCCCCCGTTGCTCCGGACCTCACCGGCCAGACACCTGGCCATCACCCTCAGTAGCGTCTGCATCCTCGCCCTCGCGGCCCCGGCGGGTGCCGAGGACACCGGCCCGGCCACGGTGGCGAACGGCACCTTCGCCTCCCCGACCGTCCCGTCCGGGCAGGACTGGGCGTACCTCGACATCGAGGGGTGGGACGGTCCGGGCCTGCTCTCCGCGGGGCGGGCCAACCACCCGCGGGGTTACCAGGCCGCCTTCCTCGCCACCCCCGGCTCGGGCAAGCCGCTGAGCACCCTGCTGCGCGACGTCCCACGGGGCGCCACGGTCACCCTGACCTGGGACGACAACCCGGACACCTGCGCGGGCAGCGACCTCCCCAAGCGCGCCTACACGGTGACGGTCGCGGGCGCCGCCGACCAGCCCGGCAAGTTCACCACCAACGACCCCAACGGGAAGGCGAACTGGTTCCTCGGCCGGTCCTACTCCTTCACCGCCACCGACAACTCGCCCCGGGTCACCTTCTCCTTCGACGCGTCCAACGCGAAGCAGAGCTGCCAGCCGTCCATCACCAATGTGGCCGCCAAGCAGACCGCCCCCACCGGACCGCCGCCCGGCGCGGCCGCCGCCTCCGACCCGTGCGCGGGCGGCTCGGCCGACACGCAGGAGTGCAAGGACGTCGGCAAGGCCAAGAGCGACATCGACAAGTGCCCGCCCACCAGCCGCGACTGCCTGAGCAGCGTCGCCGGGGACGGCCAGCAGACCAACGACGGGATCGGTCAACAGACCGGGGCCGTCAAGGACTTCGGGAACATCCCGCGCGACGAGAGCCCGGACGCCGCCGCCCAGAACCTCTGCCCGCTGTCGAACGCCCTCACCGACGGCCTCCCGCCCGCGTACATGGTCATCCCGCCGAAGCAATGGGGTCAGTGCTGATGCTCCGTCAACTCCCTTACACCACCGGCTCGGTTCTGCTCGCCACCGCCCTCGCCCTGACCGCCCCGCCGGGTGTCGCGCACGCCGCCGACACGGTCGAGGCGACCGTCCCGAACGGCACCTTCGCCGACCCGGTCGCCCCCGACAACGGCACCCAGGCCGGGCACGCGGGCTGGTCGCCGGAGAGCAACGGCGTGGTGTTCGGCAAGGGCCTGGCCCAGCACCCGAGCGGCTACCAGGCGGCCTCGCTGAACTGGAACGGCGCCCCGCTGACCCTGCGCACCCGACTGTGGGGCGTCAAGCGGGGCTCCACCACCACCCTCACCTGGGACGACAGCCCCAGCACGTACCGGGGCTGCACCCCGGAGCAGGTCAAGGACGGCCAGACGTACAACGTCTCGCTGATCACCGACGGGCCCGCGCCCGACCCGCAGGTCACCACCGCGGGCAGCGACACCGTCGGCACCGCCAACTGGACGACGGGGCGCAGCTTCTCGTTCACCGCGACCGAGGACAACCCGATGGTCTCCTTCGACTCGGCGGAGCCCGCCGGGTCGATGTCCTGCGGCCCGCTGATCACCAACGTGCAGGCGAAGCAGACGCCCGCGCCGGTCGACCAGAAGGTCCGCAAGGAGCAGCTGCCACCACCGAAGGCGTACCGCGGCAACGACCCGCTGGAGCCCGGCGTGGCGGTGGACGACTGCGAGGGCTCGCCGACCACCTGCACGTTCACCGTCGACAAGCGGTACTCGTACCAGTACTACGGGCAGACCCGGATCGTCGGCGAGGTGTACCTGAACTGCACCCGCAACGCGATCACGGACGACCGCAAGCTGGAGGTCACCGAGCCGCCGTACGACAGCCTCACCCAGTACTACGCGCTCAAGGGCGCGCCGCTGCTGCCCAGCCGCTCCGAACTGGCCAAGAGCCGCCCCAACGTGGCGAGTCAGGTCGAGGCGGGCTTCAGCGTGGCGGGCGGGAACGCGGCGGCGGTGTCCACCAGCAACCCGCTGACCTGGTCGCGGACCACCAGCAAGCCGCTGAACCCGGTGATCCAGCCCGGCGAGGTGAGCTGGATCGAGGTGCAGCCCGCCCGCGAGCGGGTGGTCGGCTCGTTCACCAACTCCCGCAACAACTACCGGCTGGACGCCACCTTCGACGTCCCCGCGACCTCGCTGCCGGACCGCTACTACCAGCGCACCGGCCCGCTCACCGAGGTCGAGCTGCAACGCTGCGGCGCCGCCCGCCCGACCGCCGGGACGCCCGACAACACGGCCGGCCCGGACAAGCGCCTGCTCCCGCTGGACGCCCCGCCGCAGCGTCTGCCCACCCGGACCGTCCCGCTCAACCCCTGATCCCTGCCCCCTGGAGTCCACCGTGCCGCTCACCCGCCTTCGCCTGCTGGCCGTCCCGCTCGGAGCCGCCCTCGCCCTCGCCGCACCGTGGCCGTCCGGCGCGGCGGACACCCAACCGGCGGTGGTGCCGAACGCGACGCTCTCCTCCCCCACCGTGCCCGCCGGGCAGCTCTGGGGCGGCGCCGCCGACGACTGGACCGGGGACACCCTCCTGGCGTCCGCCGGTCGCGCCGGTCACCCGCGCCAGTTCCAGGCCGTGGTCCTCGCCACCGCCACCTCGGCGCCGATCGGCACCCGGGTGCGCGGCGTCCGTAGCGGTGCGACGACCACCCTGACCTGGGACGACAACCCCGACTCCTGCGTCTCCTCCGGCGGCGGGCGGCCCTACACGGTGTCCGTCGCCGGAGCGGACAACGCGCCCGGCACGTACACCACCAAGGACGCCAACGGCCAGCCCAACTGGTCCATCGGCCGCAGCTACTCCTTCACCGCCGCCGAGGACGCCCCCGCCGTCACCTTCACCTTCGGCACCCCGAGCACCGACCCGACCTGCCGTCCGATGGTCACCAACGTGCAGGCGCTCCAGACCCCGCCGCCGCCCCCGACCCCCGCCGCCTCCGGCCCCTGCGCGGGCGACGGCGCGAGCAGCCCCGCGTGCACCACCGACGCGGGCAACAAGGAGAAGCTGGAGAAGTGCCCGGCCACCAGCCGGGACTGCCTCGACTCGGTCGCGGGCAAGGGCGAGAAGGAGAACGCCGGGATCGACCAACAGACCCAGGCCCTGGGCGAGTTCACCAACACCCCGCGCGAGCAGGACCCGAACGCGGCGCTCGGCGGCCTCTGCCAGGTGGCGAACCTGCACACCGAGAACCTCGAACCGGGCGACACCGTCCTCGCACCCGGCAGCTGGTGGTACTGCTGAGCCGCCGACCCCTCAGTCCAGCACGGTGAACTCCGGCCCCAGCGCGGCCCGCACCCGGGCCACGGTGCGCGGCCGGGGTTCGACCAGGAAGCGCCGCTCGGCGGCCCGCAGCAGCGGCAGGTCCATCGAACTGTCGGTGTAGGCGTGACCGACCGGCACGGCGATGCCCAGGTCGCTCAGCCGGGCGACTTTCTGCACGCCCAGGCAACCGCGCACCGGCCGGTGCGCGAAACGCCCGGGCGCCAGCTCGGCGGCCAGCACCTCGACGTCCCCCAGGCCGAGTTCGCGGCACACGGCGGACGCCAGCGGCTCGGCGCAGCCGGTCGCCACCACCACCCGGTCACCGCGCTCGCGGTGCTCGCGCAGCCGCTCCAGCACCGGCTCGATCCGCCCCTTCGCCGCGTGCTCCACCGCGAACTGCGCTGCCATCTGCGCCAGTTGGGTGGCACTGCGGCCCGCGGTGGCCAGCAGCACGAAGCCGCGCACCGCCCGACGCCGCCCTGCGGGCAGCAGGAACAGCGGCACCAGCACCACCGCCGCGGCCAGCGAGAGGGCCGCGCGCAGCCGCCCGTCCAGCATCGACCGCCGCAGGAACCCCGCGAAGGAGTCACCCCGACACAGCGTGCCGTCCAGGTCGAACACCGCCACGCTCGGCTCCGCCACCGCGCCCTCCCCGTCCGCGTCCCCTGTCCGCGTCCCCGACCCCGCCCGAACCGGACCGCCGGGCCCAGTGTGCCGCACGGTGGTTCCCGTACGGCACAGGGCCCGGCAGTCCGGTCGGTCGGCTCCGGTCGGCCTCGGTCAGTCGGTGCGGGCCCACTCCTTCCCGTCCGCCAGCCGGTACTGCGCCAGCGGGCGCCGGTCGGCCGGGTGCGGGGTGCCCTCGTACACGCCGTCCTCGGCCCCGGGCAGGGAGCGCTGGGGGCGCAGCGTCAGGCAGTAGTCCTTGGCGTTGAAGGTCTGGGCGACCACGGTGCTGATGTTGCTGCTGGACGGGCTGGTCACCACGATGTTCCTGACCGTCGTCCCGGTGCCGTCGACCGACAGCACGCCGACGGTGCGGGTCATCGCGCTGAGCATGCCGAACTGCAGTTCCTCGCCGATGCCGACGGTGAACTTCACCTGCGTGCTCTCGGTGTTGGTGCGCTTCCACTCGTGCGAGTAGGCGGCCTTGAAGGCCATCTGGAAGGCCGCGGTGGCGGTCAGCTTGAGCTGGCCGGAGCCGGTGACGCTGCCGCTGGTCGTGGTCGTGGTGCCGTTGGTGGTGTCGGTGTTGGGGCCCTTGTCCTTGGGCGCGGTGATGTCGGTGTGCGAGTTCTCGGTCTTGCTGGAGCCCGCCGCCGTGCCGGACACGTTGGTGGTGTTGTCGATGGTGCCCTCGACGGTGGCGGAGCCGGAGATCTCACCGGCCAGGTTGTCGGTGGCGCTCGACTCCAGCACCACCGTCCGGTAGACGCTGATCTTCTTGTTGGTGCAGTTGATGACGGTGTTGCCGACCGAGACGACGGCGGCGGTCCGTTCGAGGGCCAGGCCGGGGATGAATCGGAAGCCGCACCCGTAGTCGCGGCCGCAGCCGCGTGCGACGGCGGCCGCGTCCGGCAGCGGCCGGTCGCCGTCGAAGGCCTGCGCCACCAGTTCCTCGACGGCCTGCTGCGAGACCGCCTGCGACGAGGCTGCCTGCTGCGAAGCTTCCTGCGGCGGGGCCCCCTGCTGCGGGACGGCCTGCGGCGGGGCGCCCTCGTCCGCGAACGCCGGACCGGCCGTCGGGCCGCCCGCCAGTAGCAGCGCGGCGGCCAGCACCGCGCCCCGCCTCACCGCTCGCTCCAGGTGCCCTCGGCGGTGCGCGCGTGCACGGCGTCCGGTACCCGCCCCGGCGGCTCCGGCGCCACCTCCACCAGGCCCGGTTGCGGCAGTGCCCGGCCGGGCGGGCGCAGCGACAGGCAGACGTCCGGGCGGGAGAAGGTCTGCGCGACGATGGAGCTGCTGGTGGCGACGGACGGGCTGTCCACCACCACGTTCTTGATGAACCGGCCGGTGTGGTTGACCGACAGGATGCCGACCACCCGGGTGACGGCGTTGATGGCGCCGAACTGGATCTCGTCGTTGGAGGAGACCGTGAACACCACCCGGGTGGTCTCCTTCACGGTGGCCTGCCACTGCTTGGCGTAGGAGGCCTGGAAGGCGAGTTCGAAACTGGCCTTGGCGCCCAGGTGCAGGGCGTTGGAACCGGCCACGGTGCCGGTCGAATCCGTGGTGTCCTGGAACTTGTCCTGGGTGGTGGGGCCCTTGTCCTTGTTCGGCCCGTACTGGACGGTGCTGTTGGTGGTGCTCGTCGACTGGCTGCCCTGGGCGGAGGCGGTGACGGTGGTGTCGATGCTGCCGGTGACGGTGGCCTTGCCGGAGATCGAGCCGCTGATGTTGTCGGTGCTGCTGCTGGCCACCGTCAGGGAGCGGTCGATCTCCAGGTCCTCGCCCGTGCAGTTGATCGCCGCGTTGCCGACCGAGGCGACGGCGCTGCCGAACAGCCCGACGATCCGGTCCGTGATCCGGAAGGTGCAGGCGCCGGGCTGGTCGCACTGGGAGGCCACCTCCTCCGGCGAGGCCAGTTCGGTGTCACCGTCGTACGCCCGGGCCGCGGGCATCGGCGGCAGTTGCACCAGCCCCGCCGGACCCGTGGGCGCCGCGGCCTCCACCGGTCCGGCCACCGGGGTTCCCTCGGCTGCCGCGGCGGGCGGCACCAGACCGCCCAGGACGGCCAGCCCGGTCAGCGTGGCCCCGGGGACCAGGGCGGCGCACCGGCTTGTCCACCTGCCCCTCGGCGTCGTTCGCGTCGTTCGCGCTGTTCGCGCTGTTCGCGCTGTTCGCGCCGTTCGTTCTGGGCGTGCCGTTCGTGCTGTTCGTGCCGTGCGCGGGCGTGCGGAACCGACCACGGATGTGCTCCTCACTCGTCGACGACCCCCGTGCGTACCGGGCCGTCCGAGCGGGCACCGACCCGCGGACGGCCCCCCGGGCCCATCCTCCGCGAGCTTCGGATCGCAGGCGAACGGTCGGTCGCCGCGGGTGCGCCATTCGATGGGACGTCACCCGGTGGGACGTCAAGGAGCGTCCTGCGGTGGCGGATCAGCGCCGGTACGGGGCTTTCGCAGCGGGAGCCGGTGCTCGGCCACCACCCGCGCCAGGTCCGCCGGGTGCTCGCGCAGCAGCCGCGCGTCCACCCGGTCCGCCCGGTCCACCCCGGCCGCGCTCGACGCCTGCGCCAACTGTCGGGTGACGGAGCCGTTTTCCCTCCCGGTCCGGTCCGGCCCGCGTCCGCCCCGCGCTGTCCGCGTGCTACCGACGTGCCCGATCCAGCCCCCGCCCAGCCCCGGCCCGGCCCCGACCCGGTGCCGTCACCGCTCGGCGCGGCGGCGGCGCCGGTACTCCGCCAGCCACTCGCCGACCTGCTCCTCGTCGTGCAGGTAGGGCTGGCCCGGCCCGTGCCGCAGGTCGATGCCGAAGAGCAGGTTCAACGCCCACAGCGAGGTCTCGTCCCACTCCCGCCCGTCGTCCAGCAGCTGCCGACCGGCCCAGCGGTCGATGGCGTCCCGGTCCGCACCACCGTCCGCGACCGCAGCGAGCCGCCGCTCGATCCCGTCGTCCGCCACACCCGTTCCCCCTACGCCTCCGCCGTTTCCTCCGCCGCCCTGTCCGCGGCCTCCTGGGCGGCCATCACCTCGTCGCCGTGCGCGAACGCCCACGCCCCGAAGGCGTCGATGGCGGGCAGCAAGGTCCGTCCCAGTGCGGTGAGTTCGTAGGTGACGCCGGGGCGTCCGGGCTGCGACGGGTGGCGTTCGACCAGGCCGTTGTACTGCAGGCGTCGCAGCGTCTCGGTGAGGACCTTGGAGCTGATCCCGCCGATCCGGCCGCGCAGTTGGGCGGGTCGGCACGGCCCCTCCCGCAGGGACCAGAGCAGCACGGCGTTCCAGGTGTTGGAGAGCAGGTCGAAGGCGAGGCGGGCCCGGCAGTCGGCGAGCAGGCGGTCGGTGGTCACGTACCGAATGGTGCCCGATCGCCTCCCTAGGGTCGAAACCGAGACCGCAACCGAGGTCGACGTCCGGTGTCGGCAGCGGGGCGAAATCCGTTCGAACGGGAGTCAATTGATGAGGATCGGCATTCTGGGCACCGGCAACATGGCGGACGCGCTGGGCACCCACTGGGCGCGGGCCGGGCACCAGCTCACCATCGGCGGCCGCAACCCGGACAAGGCAGGGAAGTTGGCCGAACGGATCGGCCACGGGGCCCGATCGGGCGAGCTGCGCGCGGCCGTGGTGGACGCCGAAGTGGTGCTCGTCGCGCTGCCGTTCGGCACCGGTACGGAGGTGGTGCGGACGCTCGCCGAACCGCTCGTGGGGCGGACCCTGGTCGACTGCGCCAATCCCGTCGGACCGGGCTTCCGCCTGCTGACCGGCCACGGGCCGTCCGCCGCCGAGCAGTTGGCGTCCGCCGCACCCGGTGCCCACGTGGTGAAGGCGTTCAACCTGTGCCACGAGGACGTCTGGCGGATGCGACCCCCGGTCTTCGACGGACGCCCGCTCGCCGTCCCGCTGTGCGGCGACGACCCCGCCGCCCTGACACAGGTCACCACGCTCGTCCACGACCTGGGCTGCACCCCGTTCGCCGCCGGATCCCTCGACCGGGCCGGGCTGGTGGAGGCCACCGCCGCCCTCTTCATCGGCCTGTGGGTCGGCGGCGGCGCGGACGCCCAGGCCATCGCACCCCCGCTCGCGTACGCGGCCGGCCCCACTCCCGTCGCGAACTGACGCGCCGTCAGTCTTCTTGCTGGACCGCGCCGTCGTCGACCGCCGTGACCTCGGTCGACGACGGCCGGAAGTCAGCCAGCAGCCGGTGCGCGTACCGGTCCTCCGGAGCGAACTCCCGGACCGCCCGCCGGGCCTGCCGGAGCCGCCCCGTCTCGCCCAACAGCCTGACCAGGGCGTACAGCGCACCGCGGTCGCCGTCCGCAGCGCGCGCGTGCAGCTCCGGAGCCATCCCGCGGTCGCGCAGCGCCCGGTTGAGGCTCCTGCGCGCATGGACGTCGACCTGGGCGAGTCGGGCGAGCTCCGCGAAGCGGCCCGCTTCGGCGAGCAGCGCCATGTGCCACAGGTGGTTGCCATGGGCCCAGTGGTCGGTGGAGTAGCACTCGGACCGGGCGCTGACCAGCGCGACGGCGGTGTCCCAGTCCGCTGCGCGCTCCGCCTCCTGGGCCTGCTCGAACCATTCCATGCGGTGAGTATCACCGATCCCGCCCCACCACCTCCGGGCCCAGCTCTGCGGCCAACCTCGCCCAGGCCCGCTCGGGTACGCCCGGCCTGCCGGATCCGTCCGGCCCGCCCGGTCCGTCCGGGGTGAGGACGTGCAGGGCGACGTGGTCCGCCCCGGCTTCCAGGTGCGCGCGGAGCCGGGCCGCGACCGTCGCCGCGTCGCCGTGCGCCACCAAGGCGTCGACGACCTCCGGGCCCGGCGCCCGCCCGTCCGCCCGTCCGACCGGCCCCGAGCGGAACGACACAGCCCCACCTGACGGACGCTACGATGCGGAGGCCCACCCCGGTTGGTAAGCCGTCAGGAGTTCCGGTGCCCCCGAGCCGCCGCGCCCCCGCCTCGTCACCCCTGCTCTCGCCCTCCCCCTCACCCCGGCCGATGCGTGCGGACGCCCGCCGGAACTACGAGCGGATCGTGGCGATCGCCGAGGTGCTGGTCGCCGAACAGGGGGCGGACGTCTCACTGGAGGAGGTCGCCCGGGTCGCCGGAGTCGGCTCGGCAACGCTGCACCGGCACTTCCCCTCCCGGCAGCTCCTGCTGGAGACGGTGTTCAAGGGCCGGGTCGCAGCACTCTGCGCACAGGCCGACGACCGGGCCGCCGCACTGCCGCCGGAGACCGCGCTGACCGAGTGGCTGCACGACCTGGGCGCGCACGCGGTGGCCAACCGCGGCCTCGGCGTCTCCCTGCTCCGCAGCGCCCGGGAGGAAGCCGGTGGCGACCCGGGCTTCGGCGCCACCTGCCACGCGATGATCACCGCCGCCGGGCAGCGCCTCCTCGACCGCGCCGCGGCCACCGGCGCCGTCCGCTCGGACGTGCCGATCACCCAACTCCTCAAGCTGGTCAGCGCGATCGCCGTCACCACCGAGGACGACCCGAACGCCACCGCCGAGACCCGCCGTCTGATCACCCTCGCCCTGACCGGCCTCCGCCCCGCCTCCTGACCTGACCGGCCGGGGCCCGTCACGCTCCCCGGCCGTCGACTCGGACGGCGTGCAGCAGGTGGTCCGTCGGGGCGCGGTCGATCTTCCAGTCGACGTGGACCCCGACCGCGCCGTCGCGGCCGCAACGCAGCCCCACCGCCACCCACCGGACCGGCCCGTCGGCCGTCGGCCGTCGGCGAGAACCCCGCCGCCGCCCCGAACTCGCCTCCCCCGCACGGGTGTTCGGTCGCCTCCTGCCCGGCCTCCTGTCAGACCTCCACGCTGTCCGCGAGGAACGTCCTGCCCCCGCAGGCGATGCACTCCCGCGCCGCGCACCCCTCCGCGCCGTCCACCCAGACGGTGAACGCCCGCCCGCCGCACTCCTCGCACGGCGCCCGGCGACACCCCCTCCGGCGCACCCCCAACGCGCACTCCGCACGCACTCCGGCACGCCCGACCCACCTCGGACACGCCCCCGGATGCTGCCGGATGCCACCGGACACCCCGGACGCGCGCCGGCGCCCGGACGGTCAGCTCGCGCCGCTGCGGGCCGAGGGCCGCAGCCCGCAGGGGCGCTCCCCCGCGCGGCGGGCGACGAGTTCGCGGGCGGCGTCCGCGCAGTGCGGGAAGTCGAAGGCGAAGCCGGCGTCCTGCAAGCGGCCGGGGACCACGCGGCGGCTCTTGAGCAGCAGTTCGGTGTCCGAACGGAGGACGAGGGCGCCGAGTTCGGCCATCCAGCGGGTGGCGGGCAGGCCGATCGGCACGCCGTTGGCACGGCGCAGCTCGCGCATCAACTGCCGGTGCGGCAGCGGGTTGGGCGCGGCCAGGTTGACCGGCCCGGCGAGGTCGTCCCGTTCGACCAGGAAGCGCACCGCCCGGACGAAGTCGTGCTCGTGGATCCAGGAGACGTACTGCCGTCCGCCCGCGACCGGCCCGCCCAGGCCGAGCCGGGCCAGTCGGCAGAGCACGTCGAAGACTCCGCCTCGGTCCGGGCTGAGAACCATCGCGGCCCGCAGCGCGACCTTCCGGGTGCCGGGCGTGTCGGCCTCGTCCTGGGCGGCCTCCCAGTTCCGGGCGATCCGGACGCTGTACTCCCAGTAGTCCGGGACGCCCGGTTCGGTGCCGCCGATGATGCCGGTCGCCTCGTCGTTCGGGGCGTCGAAGCGGTGCGCGTAGACCGTGGCGGTGCTCATCTGCAGCCAGACCCGGGGCGGCCGTTCGGCGGCGGCGACGGCTTCGCCGACCACGCGCGCCGAGTCCACCCGGGAGTCCATCATCTGCCGGAGGTTCTGCGGCGTGTAGCGGCAACTGACCGTCCGCCCGGCCAGGTTGACCACGACGTCGGCGCCGTCCAGCTCCCGGGCCCAGGCGCCGAGGGTCCGGCCGTCCCAGGGGACGTGGTGCGGGGCGGTGGGCGTCCGGGTGAGGATCACCACCTGGTGCCCGTCGGCGCGCAGCGCGCGCTCCAGCATGGTGCCGACCTGCCCGGTCCCGCCGGGGATCACGTACTTCACGGGAAGAACGTATACCCAGGACTGAACGCGTTCAATTCCTCTCCCGCCCACCTTCCCCACCTGCTCTCCGGGCCGTCTGCTATCCATGGGGCTGTGCGCACCGACCAACCGGACCAGGCCGACCTCGCCCTCCTCCGCGACGCCTTCGACCCCGCCCCCGACGGCGCGGACGCCCTCGGCTGGGCCGCCGTGCACGCCTTCGAGGCCGAGCACGGCGTCGTGCTGCCCGAGCCGTACCGCACCTTCGTCGCCGAGATCACCGACGGCTCCTACACCGGCCCGCCCGACCACGGCCTGGTCGGACTCGCCGAACTCCCCTCCGACTGGGGCGGCGACCCCGCCGAGCGCGGCCTCGCCCGCCCGTTCCCGCTCACCGAGGGCTGGCTCTGGGAGGACGACGAGGAGATCCCCGAGGAGGAGGTGGACGCGCGCGTCGGACGGGTCCGCAACGACGGGTCGGTCGTGCTCGGCACCGACGGCTGCGGCATGTACTGGCACCTCGTCGTCACCGGCCCGCACCGCGGCCACGTCTGGTGCGTCACCGACGTCGGCGCCACCCCGTTCGGCGCCGAGTTCGGCCACACCGGCGCCGCCTCCGGCTTCGCGGGCTGGGTCGCCCACTGGCACGCCGGGCACCCCTGGTTCGACGCCGAGGCCTGACACCCCAGCCGTCATGCCCGCCGCCCCCGTCCCCGTCAACGGCGGCGCCGGAGCACCAACCGGAGGAGAACCCCGTGGAACTGCGGCAGTTGCGCTGTTTCGTCGCCGTCGCGGAGGAGCTGCACTTCGGACGGGCCGCCGAGCGGCTGTTGCTCGGCCAGCCCGCCGTGAGCCAGCAAGTACGGCGGCTGGAACGGGAGTTGAAGGTCGAGCTGTTCGACCGTTCGCCACGGTACGTCCGCCTGACCCCGGCGGGCGAACGCTTCCTGCCCGCGGCCCGGAACGTCCTGGCGGCCGAGGACGCGGCCCGCGCGCTGGCCGCCGACCTGGCCGCACCGACCGTGCTCCGGCTCGGCACCGTCGGCGGCCTCGGGGAGCGACTGGACGACATCCTGGACACCTACCGTCACCAAGCCCCGACCGTACGCGTCGAGTTGCACTCTGCCCCCGTCCGGGAACGTCTGACTCGCCTCTCGGACGGGCGACTTGACGCCGCCTTCGTCCGCGGCGCGCTCCCGGGCGACGACGGTCTGCGCTACCTGCCGCTCTGGCAGGACGAGTTGGTGATCGCCCTGCCGGCCGGTCACCCGCTCGCCGACGGGCCCGAGGTCGACCTCGCCGACCTCGCCGCGCTGCCCCTGCTGCTGACCGAGCGGCGCCACCACCCGGCCCTGGTCGACCTGGTGACGGACGCCTGCGCCCGGGCCGGCTTCCGGCCACTGCCCGGGCCGCCGCACCACACCCTGCAGAACACCCTCGCCGCGATCGGCACCGGCGTCCCGATGTGGACGGTGGTGTACGCGGCCAACGCCCGGATGCTGCACGCCCGCCGGATCGCCTTCCGCCCCTGCCGCACCCCGCTGGCCCTGCCGATGTCGCTCGCCGTCCGACGCTCCGCCCCGCCGCCGCGCCTTCTCCTGGAAGCCTGCCGCCACAGCGCCTCTCGACCCACCCCGACCAGCGACGATCAGGATTCGTGATCGCTGCGAGAGCGGATCGGGTCTGGGTGCGGACGGCCGGATCGGGTGGACTGGTGTCGGGCCGGAAGGACCGGCCCACAGCGCGAACACCGACGGACACCAGGAGCCGAGAATGCCGATCGTCACCATCCAGCAGGGCCCGCGCGAGGTCGAGCAGAAGCGCGAGCTGGTCGAGCGGATCACCGCGGCCTTCGTGGCCGCCCTGGACTGCCCGCCCGAGAGCGTCCTCGTGTGGATCCAGGAGTACCCGGCCGAGAACTGGGGCAAGGCCGGCAAGCTCACCGCCGACCAGTAGCACCGCAACCGCCGGGGCGGTCGGCGAAGCAGGGCGGGCAGCGCGCCCCCGCCTCGCCGACCGCCCCGACCGCCCCGACCGCCAGCGGCCCCCCAACGGTCGGCGCCCCCGTCGGGCCGCCGCGTCCTCAGGACGTGCCGAGCGGGTTGAGCACGGCGAACCGCCACTCCCCGTCGCCGCCCCGGCGGGCGACGTTCGCGGTGGTGCCGGAGGGGGAGACCCGGGTGCCGTCCGGCGCGTCGATCTCCAGCGTCCAGTCGGTGACCAGCAGCGCCGTGTCCGCGCCGACCAGCGTGTGCCGCTGGACGTTGGCGAGCCGGCCTCCGGCGGCGACCGTGCCGCCGATCTCCCGGCGCAGGGCCTCGCGGTCGGTGAGGACGGCCCCGTTGACCGTCCGCATCGACGCGCCGGGGGCGAAGAGCGCCAGCACGCCCTCCACGTCGCCCGCGTTGAGGCGCTCCTCGAAGAGGACGGGCAGGCGGGTGGGGTCGGTGATCCGGATGTCCATGACGGTGTTCCTTCCACGGTGTCGGTCCCGATATCGGTCCCGGTGACGGTGCCGGTACCGGTGGCGGCGCCAGTACCGGTGACGGCGCCGATGGCGGTGCGCGGGCCTCGTGCCGACGCCCCTCCACGGTCTCCGCCCGACGGTGCCCCGGGCGAGGTAGGGTGAGGACCCGTCATGGTCGAAAAGGGACAGCACGATGCCGGAGGAGCCGTCGGCATCATCGACCTCGCCTACGCCAATCCGCGACGTCCGCGTCTGGGGCTCGAGGTGCTCGGCTTCGACGAGCTGCGCCACCGCCTGCTCAGGGACGTCGCGCGCAGGCCGAGCCGGGTCGACTTCCACCAGTTGCTCCTGGTCCGCGGCGGCCACGGCACCGCGATGGTCGATTTCGTCACCCATCCCTGCGGACCCGGCACGCTGCTGCACCTGCGGCCGGGCCAGGTCCAGCGCTTCCCGCACGATCCGGAGAGCGGCGCCCTCGCCGCCCTGGACGCCGTCCTGCTGCTGTTCACCCCCGTCTTCCCGCCGCCCACGGCCGCGGTCACGGCGCTCCTGGACGACCCGGGACCGGCCGCCCGGCAACTGCCGCCCGCCGAGTACGGCGCGTTCGACGACGCGGTGACCGGCATCGCCGCCGAGTACGGGACGCTGGGCCGCCGCGGCGACGACGCGGACACCCTCACCGTGGAACTGCTACGACACCTGCTCGGCGCCCTGCTGCTGCGCACCGCGCGCCTGCCGCACCCCGACCCGCACCCCGACCCGCCCGCTGCCCCCGCCCCGGACGCCGAACTCCTCCGCGCCTTCCGCCGCGAGGTGGAACGCTCCCACGCCGTCACCCGCAGCGTCCGGGAGTACGCCGCGCGGCTCGGCTACTCCCCACGCACCCTGACCCGCGCCTGCCGGGCCGCCACCGGCCTCAGCCCCAAGCAACTCGTCGACGCCCGCGTCGCCCTCGAAGCCCGGCGGCTGCTCGCCCACACCGACCTGCCGGTCGCCGCGATCGGCCGCGCCCTCGGCTTCTCCGAGCCCACCAACTTCGGCAAGTTCTTCGCCCGCGAGACCGGCGACACCCCGGGCGACTTCCGCCGCACCCACCGCTGACCGCCAACCGTCACCAGGCGGGCGTCCCCCGCCCGACCCGTCGTTCAGCCGACGCCCGGCCCGTCCACCGGCTGCCGCACCCAGGGCGCCCGCCGCTGCCCCGGCTCCAGGTGCTCGCGCCAGTACCGGAAGACCACCCCGGTTGCGATCTCCAACTGCCGGGCGGCGATCAGCCCGGTCACCTGCTCCGCCTCGCCCTCATCGCACTCGAACGCGACCAGCACCCCGGGCGCCCCGCCGACCGCCCGGGCCACCGACTCCTCCTCGGCGGCCGTCGGCGCGCGGAACACCGGGTCGTGGAACTGCTCCGTCGGGCACCGGACGAACAGCGGCTGGTGGAAGCGGAGCTCGAGTCCGTGGTGGTACGTCAGGTCGTAGCCCGCGCCCAGCACGAACAGCTCCGGCGTCGTGGAGACCACGTCCCAGTCCCACCACGCCCCCTCCGGCAGCTCCGGCACCACCTGCACCACCCGCCTCTCCCGTTCCCCACCGACAACGACCTGAGCACCCTGGCGCGGGCTCAGAGGTCGTCCGCCCAGGGCGGGTTGGCGCCGGGGACGGCGACCGTGCGGGCGGCGACGTGGGCGGCGAAGGCGCAGGCGCGTTCCAGGTCGTCCGGGGTGAGGGAGTCGAGGCGGCCGCCGAGGTGGCCCTGGACGGCGAGGGAGTGCAGCAGCCCGGCGGTGAAGGAGTCGCCCGCGCCGACGCTGTCGACCACCGGCGTCACGGGCGCGGCGACCCGGACGCGGCGGCCGTCCAGCGAGGCGAGCGCGCCGCGTTCGGCGAGCGTCACGACGACCAGCCGGGCGCCCGCCCGGTGCCAGCGGTCGCAGGCGTCCTCGGGGGTGGCGCCGGGCAGCAGGACGTCCAGGTCGTCCTCGCTCAGGCGCAGCAGGTCGGCCAGTTCGCACCAGCGGTCGAGGCGTTGCCGGTAGGCGTCGGGGGCGACCAGCAGGGTGCGGACGTTGGGGTCGATCGACACGGTGGCGTACGGGCGGGCTTCGGCGAGCAGGTTCTCGATCCGCGGGCCGCCGGGTTCGCGCACCAGGGCGAGCGAGCCGGTGTGCAGGCACACCGATCCGTCGTGGCGGGCGGCGGCGAGTTCCTCGCGGGTCCACTGCCAGTCGGCGGTGCCCTCGGCGTGGAAGGAGTACGTGGCGCGGCCGTCGCCGTCGAGCGCGGCCAGGGCGAGGGTGCTGGGTTGGGCGGCCGCGACGGTGGCCGTCAGGTCGACGCCGGAGCCGGTCAGGTGGGTGCGGAAGAGCGCGCCGAACGGGTCGGCCGAGATCCGGCCGACGAACCGGGTGGGCGTGCCCAGTCGGGCCAGCGCGACCGCGGTGTTCGCCGGACCGCCCCCGGGCAGCACCCGCAGCGCGAGTTCGCCCGGCCGGGCCCCGTCGCGTTCGACGAAGGCGTCGGCGACGCACTCCCCGATCACGGTGATCTGCCGACCCGCCATCGCAACCAGCCTCTCGACAACTCTCGACTGCTCTCAGCCGGAGGAACGCACATCCGGCGGTCCGGACTCCATCATCGCGGCCCGCCCGTGGTCAACGCGCGGGGCGTCGGCCGGGTCACCGCCCCGGTGTTCCCTCCGGCCGGTGTCCACCCGGCGTCCCCCGATGTACGTTTCAGCGCGCTCGATCGGGTGCCCCCGATCAAATGGGAGCGCTCCCAGAAGTCTTGACGACCCCTCGGGCCGTCTGGCTTCATATGGCAGGCCCGCAAGGGCTGCCAGTGGGAGCGCTCCCGGAAGCCTCGCCACGGAACCGTCCTGTCCCTACTCCCCAGCACCACGAACGTCTCGGACCACCCCACCCCCACCGGACGCCCCCCACGCGTCCAGAGAGGAACGAGACCCATGCACCTCCAACTGCGCCGACGCCTGTCGCGCCGAGTGGCGGGCTGCGCCGCGGCCCTGGCCGCCGCGCTCGTCACCACGTTGGCCGCCCCGGCGGTCCCCGCGGCCCAGGCCGCCACCAGCACGACCACCACCACCGCGGCCGCCGCCACCGCGGGGGCCGGGTACTGGCACACCAGCGGTCGGCAGATCCTGGACGAGGCCGGGAACCCGGTGCGGATCGCGGGCATCAACTGGTTCGGCTTCGAGACCTCCAACTACGTGCCGCACGGCCTGTGGAGCCGCGACTACAAGTCGATGATCGACCAGATGAAGTCGCTGGGCTACAACACCATCCGGCTGCCGTACAGCGACGACATCTTCAAGGGCACCACCCCGAGCAGCATCAACACCTCCGGCGGGATGAACGCCGACTTGGTCGGCCTGAGCTCGCTCGGCGTGATGGACAAGCTGGTCAACTACGCGGGCAGCATCGGCATGAAGGTCATCCTGGACCGCCACCGCCCGGACTCCGCCGGGCAGTCGGCGCTCTGGTACACCGCCTCGGTGCCGGAGTCGACCTGGCTGACGAACCTGAAGGCGATCTCCGCCCGGTACGCGGGCAACTCCGCCGTGATCGGCATCGACCTGCACAACGAGCCGCACGACCCGGCCTGTTGGGGCTGCGGCGACACCTCCACCGACTGGCGGCTGGCCGCTCAGCGCGGCGGCGAGGCGGTGCTGTCGGCCAACTCGAAGCTGCTGATCTTCGTCGAGGGCGTGCAGAGCTTCAACGGCAGCTCGTACTGGTGGGGCGGCAACCTGCAGGGCGCGGGGCAGTACCCGGTCCAACTGAGCGTCCCCAACCGGGTGGTGTACTCGGCGCACGACTACGCGACCAGCGTCGCGCAGCAGACCTGGTTCTCCGACCCGAGCTTCCCGTCGAACATGCCGGGCGTGTGGGACAAGAACTGGGGCTACCTGTTCAACCAGAACATCGCCCCGGTGTGGGTCGGCGAGTTCGGCACCACGCTCCAGTCGACCACCGACCAGGCCTGGTTGAAGGCCCTGGTGCAGTACCTGCGGCCGACCTCGACGTACGGCGCGGACTCCTTCCAGTGGACGTACTGGTCGTGGAACCCCAACTCCGGTGACACCGGCGGCATCCTCAACGACGACTGGACCACGGTCAACACCGTCAAGGACGGCTACCTGGCCTCGATCAAGGCCCCCGGCTTCGGCTCCACCGGCGGCAACACCGGCGGCGACGTCCAGGCTCCTTCCGTGCCGGGCGGGTTGACCGTGACGGGCACCACCGCGAGCAGCGTGGCGCTGTCCTGGACGGCGTCCACCGACAACACCGCGGTCACCGGCTACGACGTGTACCGCAACGGGACGAAGGTCGGCTCGTCGACCGGAACCTCCTACACCGACAGCGGGTTGAGCGCGGCGACGGCGTACAGCTACACCGTCCGGGCGAAGGACGCGGCGGGCAACGTGTCGGCCGCCTCGGCGGCGGTGACGGCGACCACCGCGACCGGCGGCACCGGCACCAGCTCCGGGTGTTCGGCGACGGTCAGCCTGAACGACTGGGGCAGCGGCCTGACCGCGACGGTCACCGTCACCAACACCGGCACCGCGCCCACCAAGGGCTGGCAGGTCTCCTGGGCGTGGCCCACCAGCCTGCAGATCAGCGGGAGTTGGGGCGCCAACGTGACCCGCAGCGGGCAGACCGTCACCGCGACGAGCCTGTCCTACAACGGGGCGCTGGCCCCGGCGGCGTCCACCTCGTTCGGTGTCCAGGCGACCCGGACCGACGCCTCGGCGGCGGCGACCGCGACGGCGGTGTGCACCGCGACCTCCTGATCGCCACCGCACCACGCCCTGCGCAACACCCGTTCACCGTCGGCCGGTTCCTCCGGTCGGCGGTGAACGTGCCCGTGGGGTACGGCGCTTGGGCCGGTTCGTCGAGCGGTTCGACGACCGGTTCGACGACTCAGGCCGTGCGGTGGGCCTCCAGGAAGCCCGCGCCGTCGAAGCCTCCGACGGGCGGCAGTTCGCGGCCGAGGCTCGCGGCGAAGGCGTCGATCGCGGTGAAGTCGGTCCGCCAGCCGTGCGCGTCCAGCCAGTCGGCGGTGCCGGAGCCGAGGCCGCCGCGCCACAGGGCGGTCATCTCGGTGAGCCCCGCCTCGGCCGGGACCTCGGTCAGGTCGCGCCCCTGCTCGGTCAGCAGTCGGCTTCCGGGCGCGGACAGGTCGCCGACGGCGGTGAGGAGTCCGGCGGCCTGGTCGGCGTCGAGGTAGACCAGCAGTCCTTCGGCCAGCCAGTCGGTGGGCCGTGCGGGGTCGAACCCGGCGGCCAGCAGCCGGCCCGTCCAGGCGGGGTCGGCCAGGTCGGCGGGCAGCGCGGTGCGCTCGCAGGCCGCCTCGGCCCCCTGCTCGTCGAGGACCCCCTGCTTGAAGTCCAGGACGGCGGGCAGGTCGAGCTCGAACAGCCGGGTGCCGGACGGCCAGGACAGCCGGTGGGCGCGGGTGTCGAGCCCGGCGGCGAGCAGCACGACCTGGCGGGGGCCGAGGGCGGGCAGCCGGTCGTCGTAGAAGCGGGTGCGCATGACGCCCCGGGCGACCAGCAGCCGGGCCAGCGGCCCGGCCGGGCCCCCGGTGGGCAGCGGGGTGCCGGAGGCCTCGAGGAAGGCCAGGGCGTACGGGTCGGTGAACAGCGGCTCCGGTCGGCTGCTCTCGTAGGCGCGCACCCGGGCCACCGAGAGTGCGGTGCGGGAGACGGGGCTCAACTGGGCGGCGCGGTGCGTGCCGGGGTCGGAACCGACGGGCTCGTTGGTCGTCATGCCGCAAAACTACATCTCCACAGATGCATCTGGGAAGATGTATCAGCGCAGATGCATCTTCGCCGATGCAGTGGGCGGCGGAGCGGTAGCCTGTCCGCCATGGACGGCGTACGGCTTCTGCGACTGGGCAAGCGGCTCACCGAACTGGGCCGGGCGATGGTCACCGACCACGCCTCGGAGACCCTCACCCCGGGCGAGATCGCGGTGGTCTCCGACGTGTACCAGCACCCCGGCAGCTCAGTGCAGGACATCCGGGTCCGCACCGGCTTCGCCCAGAGCCACATCTCCACCTCCGTCGCCCGCCTGCGCGAACGCGGCCTGCTGGAGGCGGCCCCGGACCCGACCGACGGACGCCGCACCCTGCTGTCCGTCTCGGCGCTCGCCCGCGGCTACGTCCGCGCCCGGGCCGCCCGCCCCGCCGAACCGCTGCTCGCCCGGGCCCTGCCCGACCCCGCGCAGGCCCGACGGGCCGCCGAGCTGCTCGACGAGCTCTGCGCCCTGCTGCTCCCCGCTGCCTCGACCGCCGGACCGGCGCCGTCCGCGCCGCCCCCGGACGTCTGGGCGCCCGTCCGGGGAGCGCGCTCCGGCGCCGTCGGTGAGCATGGAACGGACGGGGATGCCCAGGGTCCGAGTCCAGCCCACGGAGGCCGTGAATGATCGAGATCGCCGACATCCGGGAGTGGCGCAACCACGACGTGCTCGACCAGGACGGCAAGAAGATCGGCAGCCTGGAGAACGTCTACGTCGACACCGCCACCGACGAGCCGTCCTTCGCCACCGTCACGGTCGGCATGCTCGGTCGGCACCGCCTGACGTTCGTGCCGATCGCGGACGCGGTGGCCGGCCCCGGCTACCTGCGGGTGCCGTTCAACCGCAACGACGTGAAGAGCGCGCCGTCCATCGGCACCGACGACGTGCTCACCGCCGAACAGGAGCCCGAGGTCTTCGCGCACTACCACCTCGACTACGCCACCGGCGCGAGCGGCGAACGGCGGCTGGCGCGCCGCTGAGCCGCCGCCCGGGCCCATCCGGACCCATCCGGGCCCGGCCCCGCCACGGCCCCCGCCCTCCGGCCGCTCAGGCCGACAGGAGCCCGGCCAGCTCGCGGTCCCAGTCGATCCGCTCGGACTCGCCGCCCAGCGGCACCAGCTCCAGGGTGGCGGTGAGGAACGCGGCGATCGCGGCGCATTCGACGGTGAGCACCACCGAGCCGCCGGCGCCGCCGAGCACCAGGCAGAGCAGGCCGTCGTCGACGGGCGCGAAGTGGAGGTCGCCCTCGCCGACCGGCCCGTGCAGCGCGGCGAGCAGCATCTCTCGGGACAGCACCCAGCCCGCCCCGGCGGCGCGCGGGCCGAAGTCGAGGCTCACCGCGTACGGGTCGTCGGGTTGGTAACGCCAGTCGGTTTCGAGTCGGACGGCGGCGCCGTCGGGGGCGAGCAGGTGCAGGGGTATCCGCTCGGTGACGGGGCCCATGGCGGTGCTCCCTTCCGTTTCTCGCGGGCTGCTGGGACGAAATCTGCTGGGGCGGGTGGAGCCGTGGGGCGCACGGAGCGCCGGAGCGAAACGGGACGAACAGGGATGAGCGGGAGCGAGCGGGGCCGGCCCGCTCAGGCGGCCTGGTGGTGCTGCTGGTGCTCCTCGACCCGTGCCTTGAAGGCGGCGAGGTCGTCGATGACCTTGCGGTCGGTGAAGCCGAGCCCCTCGACCAGGTGGCCCCAGAGCCCGTGGGGCTCGGTGTCGAGCTGCAGCATCAGCCGGGTGCTGTGGTCGGTGACCCGGTGGAAGGTGACGACCCCGGAGTGTCCGGGCAGCTCCGGGCCGCCGCTCCAGGCGATCCGGTCGGGCGGCAGCACCTCGGTCGCGGTGGCGCCGCGCCCCGCCCCGCCGCGCATGCACGCGGGCAGCGACTCGGTGTCGGTCCACTCGCGGTAGACCGTGCCGATCGGCGCGTCGATCTCGATGGATTCCTCGATCCGGCCCATGGTGTTCCCTCCTTCGCCGGAGTGCGGCCGCCGGGCGCGGTCCGCGTCGGTGGGCCGCTTGCCCCGCCCGCCCGGGCGCATGCACATCCATGCCGTTCGGAAGTCATCACATTTCCTTCACCCAATCTCCATCGTCGTATCCTGCATGATCGAAGGAACCCCGGGTACCCGGGGACGGACCGGCCGGAGACGAGGAAAGGACTGGCATGCCCGTGCCCACTGATGAACTTCTCCTGAACGCCACCACCGAGGTGCCCTCCGACCAGCTCGGAGCGGCCCGACCCGCTCCCGCGGGTGCGTCCCTGCTCGACGTTCCGGGCCTCGACCCGGAGGTGCTCGCCGACCCGTCGAACGCCTCGCCGAGCGACGCCCGCGAGATGACCCGGGTGCTGCTGCGGCGGCTGGCGGGCCTGGAGGAGGGCACCCGCGAGTTCAGTTACGTCCGCAACACCCTGATCGAGCTGAACCTGACCCTGGTCCGGTTCGCGATCCGCCGCTTCGGCCACAGCAAGGAGCCGTACGAGGACCTGCTGCAGGTCGGTTCGGTGGGCCTGATCAAGGCGATCGACCGGTTCGACCCGAACCTGGGCGTCGAGTTCACCACGTACGCGGTGCCCACCATCGTCGGCGAGATACGGCGCCACTTCCGGGACACCACCTGGTCCGTGCACGTGCCGCGCCGCCTGCAGGAGCTGCGCCTGGACCTGGCGAAGGCGCAGGACGCGCTGGCCCAGACGCTGGACCACGAGCCGACCGTCGCCGACCTCGCCGAGTACCTCTCGCTGACCGAGGAGGAGGTGATCGAGGGACTGGCCGCCGCGAACGCGCACACCGCCGGCTCCCTCGACCTGACCTCCCCGGGCGAGGGCGACGGGCAGCAGCCCGCCGAGCGGCTGGGCCGGGTCGACGGACGGTTCGCGCTGGTGGAGAACCTGGTGGCGCTGAAGCCGATGATCGCGCAGCTCCCGGAGCGGGAGCGGCAGATCCTGGCGATGCGGTTCACCGAGGACCTCACCCAGTCGCAGATCGGCGAGCGCCTCGGGCTGTCGCAGATGCATGTGTCCCGGCTGCTGTCGCGGACGCTCGCCAAGCTGCGCACCGGCCTCTCGGCCGAGGACTGATCTCCGCCAATTCTCGTTGCCGCGGCGGCCCAGGCCGTCCGCACCGACCGCACCGGGCTCCCCGTCTCGACCATCGGGCCCGTCAATGCGTAAGGTCGAGGCAGATCGGTCGAAGGAACAGGACGAGGATGCCAGCCGAGAACTTGCCCATGGCCCCCCTTGCCGTCGATGTCCGGCGCACACCGTCGCATGCGGCGGTGTGCGTACTGGCGGGCGATCTGGACATCGAAACCCTGGCCCCCGCCCGGGAGGTGCTCGACCTGCTGTTGGCCGAGCGCCCCCCGGTGGTGGTGGTCGACCTCGGACGGGTCGACTTCTGCGACTCGTCCGGGCTGAACCTGCTGCTCCAGACCCGGATGGCCGCCACCGACGCAGGGGTGGCCTTCCACCTGGCGGCGCTCTCCGGTTCGGTCCAGCACCTGCTCGAACTGACCGGCGCGAAGGCGGTGTTCGCCATCCACGAGACGGTGGAAGCGGCCCTCGCGGCGGGCGGGTGAGCCGTGCATACGTCAACCACCGCGTCACGAAGGACCGGGCATCCCCGGCATGATCCGGGCCCGGCCGGGCAACCGACTCGTGAGATCGAGCTGATGAGATGGACCGATGAAACCGCCGCCCAGAGCGAAGGGAACCCGCACGTGACACCGAGCCGGGGGACCCTCGACGGCGACCGTCCCGACGCGGGGGCGGCGCTGCCCCGAGGCGGGCAGCGCCGTCGCCTGCGCCTGGTGGGCGTGCCGCGCCCGGTGGCCCGCGCCCGGGCGTTCACCGCGGAGGCGCTGGGCGACTGGTCGTGGTCCGCACCGCCCGACCCCGACCTCCCCGAGGACGTCGTGCTGCTGGTCGCCGAGCTCGTCGGCAACGCGATGCTGCACGCGGGCGGTCCGCTCGAGCTCGTCCTGGACGCGACGCCCGAGCGGCTGCGGATCGAGGTCTCCGACGCGTCCGAGGTCCTGCCGACGCTGCGCACGCCGCACCTGCCGGGCCTGCCCGGCGGGCACGGCCTGTACATCGTGCAGCGCACCGCCGACCGCTGGGGTGCGGACCGGCACAGCCAGGGCAAGTCCATCTGGGCGGAGATCGACGCCACCCGGTTGCTCGCCTGAGCAGCAGGTCCGGGTCCGGGCCGCAACAACAACCAAGGCACAGAAACGGAGGCGGTCCCCGGTTTTCCGGGGGCCGCCTCCGTCGCGTGCCCGTCCGCCCGCTCGGGGGCGTCTCGGCGGCGTCTCAACTGACGCGGGCGCGGTTGCGCCGCCGACGGCGCAGCATGCCGCGCCGTTCCTCCTCGGTGCAGCCGCCCCACACGCCGTAGCGTTCGCGGGCGGCCAGGGCGTGCATCAGGCAGCGCTCGCGGACGGGGCAGCGGGCGCAGACGGCCTTGGCGGCGCGGTCGCGGTCGTCGTGGGCCTGGCCCCGCTCCCCCGCGGGGTGGAAGAACAGCTGGGAGTCGGCGGCGCGGCAGGCGCCGCTGAGCTGCCACTCCCACTCCTCCTCGTGGGCGCCGGGCAGGTGCGAGATCACGGTCATCGGGTACTCCTTCCGTCGGACGGTCGGATCATCGGTTCGTCGCTCTGGCAGACGAGCTGCTGGGCAGCTGTGCCGATGAGCGGATTTCCGTCCGTCTAACCGGGATCCGTCGAGCGAAGCGCCCCCGACCGAAGCACCCGGACCACGCGGAGGGTTCCCGGTCAGTCGCCCTCGTCCTCGGCCTCGTTCTCGCCCTCGTTCTCGCCCTCGTTCTCGGGCGGCGAGGAGGCCGGGACGGCGAACTCAGGGCCGTCCTCGGCGTCTTCTCGCTCTCGTCCGGCAGTGGCGCCCCCTCGGCGGTCATCCGGGCCTCCGGGGTCTCGACCGGCGGCCACTCCTCGGCCGGCGCGTCCCGGCGGGCCGACGGAGCAGGTCGGCTGGCGGGTTCGGCGCGGACGGGGCACGGTGGACGGGGGGCCGTTGTGCACCACGCGAGAGGAGAGGCCATGTCGTCGAAGCGCCGCCGCAAGAAGAAGGCCCGCGCGAGGCGCGGAGCGAACCACGGCCGTCGGCCCCAGTGCTGACGTCCGCACTCCCCGCACCCCACGCTGACCACTGACGACGCCGGAGCGGCCGTCGCACCCGGACCCTGGCCCGGACGCGACGGCCGCTCCGCCGCGTCCGGGCTCAACGCCTCGCGCCGCCGCCCGCGGTCAGCGCCCCGCGCCGCCGCCCGCGATCAGCGCCCCGCGGTCAGCGCCCCGCGCCGCCGCCCGCCGGGACGGAGGACTTCGCCCGGGCCCGGGCGGTCGCGGCGGCGCGGATCGGGGACAGCCCGCAGGCCCAGACCATGACGGCGCTGAGCAGCCGGGCCAGCGGGCGGTCCCAGAGCCGGCGGACGGCCCAGGGGCGGCGGATGCCGAGCGCGGAGCGGGCCCAGGCGGGCAGCAGGCCGATCGCCGCGTTGGTGAGGACGCGGACGGCGAGGCGTTCACGCCCGGTCCGGCCGAAGCCGCGCAGCAGCCCGACGGCCTCCAGCGCCTCGGGCCCGGCCCGCAGCGCACCGCGCGCCCCGGCCAGGTAGCGGGCGAGTTCGGCACGGGAGAGGGGTACGCCGTCGGCGCCCAGGAGTTGGCCGATCTGGGCGACCTCGGCGAGGTAGTCGTCGCACTGCGCCGCGGTCAACCGGTCACCACCGGCGAAGACCTGGTGTCCCGCCAGGAAGCAGGCCACTTCGGCGGTGTGCACCCAGCACAGCAGGTCGGGGTCGTCGGCCCGGTAGAGCCGCCCCTCGGCGTCGCGGCCGCGGACGTGACCGTGGATGCGGCGGACGTCGGCGATCGCGGCCTCGGCAGCGGCGGAGGAGCCGAGCGTGGTGGTGGAGACGAACCGGGCGGTGCGGTGCAGTCGGCCGACCGGGTCGGTGCGGTAGTCGGAGTGCTGGGCGACGGCGCGCATCGCCACGGGGTGCAGCGACTGGAGCATCAGCGCGGCGAACCCGCCGACCAGCATCCCGGCCGGGTGCCCGTGCACCCGCCACACCACGCTGTCCGGGCCGAACAGCCCCGGGTCACCGGGCGGGCGGTCGTAGCGCTCCAGGTGCAGGTCGGCGCCGTGCACCGTGGAGTTGATCTCCCGTAGCAGGCGCAGCCGCAGCGCCTCGCCGGGCCGCCGCCACCGGGGCCGTCCGCCCGCCGCCCGTCCGTCCGACATCCTCCACCGCCCTTCCGCCACCGGCTTCCTGTCCCTTCCCGTCACCCTACGTCGGGAACCGTCCGGGGCGCGGCGCGCTGGCGGGATCGGAACGGAGCTGACAGTTCGCCGGTCTGCGGCTACGATCACCGACGATGACTACTCACGGATTGGAGGTCCCGTCCTTCCGAAGTGCGTGCTGATGTACGACACTTCCCTCCTGGACGAGGACACCCGTAACAGTTTCTGGTCGCGCGTCCGGCGTTTCGCCGTTCCCCCGGCCATGATCGAGACCGCCACCGCCCGCCGTGCGCTGGGCGATTGGGGCGGAGCCTGCGCAGCGGCCGGATGCGATCCGGAGATCGAGCTGCGCGCCGTCACCCGCACGTACGGGTCCGAGCTGACGGGTCGGCTCCGGGCCGACCTGCGGCACCTGGCCCCCGACCTGCTGCGCTGGCACCTGCCGCGGATCGCCCCGGACGGGGTGCTGCGGCCCGGGCTGACGCTGTCCCTGGCGCGTTACCCGCGCGACGGGGGCGGGCCGCCGCTGCACCTGGTCGCCCGGACGGCGCCGGGCCACGCCTCGGCGGGCCAGCGGATCGGGCTGGCGCTGTGGGACGCCGCCGCCCGCCCGTCCGCCGGGCGGCCCCGGCCGCGCCCTGACCCGCGCTTCCGCCTCGACCTGCACCGGCACCTCTGGGACGCCCGCCGCACCTCCGAACTCGCCGATCGCAGCGCCTCTTTGACGAATCGTCAGATCGCGGATGCGGCATGGCGGTTCGAAGCGGCGCTGGTCCGCTCGGCGGACGGGCTGCCGGAGGACGCCCCCGTCGCGGTGCGGCTGGCCCACCGGCAGTACCTGCTGCTCGGCGGCCCGCCGACCGCGGCGGTGGAGAGCGTGCGCGGGGTCCGCGGCCTGGCGGTACTGCCGGACGCCGCCACGTGGACGCCGCCCGACCTGCTGCTGCTCCGTGCGGGGCTGATCGGGCCGGACGCGCTGCACCCGCTGGTGGCCGCCGCGCTCGTCCCCGGCCACCGGTCCGTACGTGAATCCCGGCCCGAACGGGCGGGCGGGGAGGGGCCGTTGACGGTGGAGTGCCGTGGTGTCCCGCACCGGCTCGCCGTGGTCGACGGGGTGCTGGTGCCGCTCGACCACGACCCGGAGCAGTTGCGGCGCGAGGAGGCGCTGGCGGAGCTCGGCGGGCCTCCGCTGCCGTGCCTGCGGGCGATCGACCGCGCGCACCGGCAGCCGGAGGACCTGGACGCCATCCGGCAGCGGCTGCTGCACGGCGACCGCGCCGGGGCGCTCGCCGCCGTGCGCCGACTCATCGGCCCGAAGGCCGTGCTGCGGCACGGCCCGCTGGCCGAGGTGCTGGATGCCGACCTGCGGCGCCGCCTGGTCCACAGTCTGCACGCGGCCGGTCTCGAACCCGGTCGCAGCCGTTACGACACCGCTCCCATCCCCGTGCCGGGCGACCCGCGCCCGAACGGCCGCCCGCACCGCCTCCCTCCGCACAGCCGACGGCACTGGACGTCCTGCTAGGGCCGACGCCCCGCCACGCCCACCGGTCCCCGGCACGCCCGCCACGTCTTCTCCGACCCCAAAGGTGATCACCCATGTCTTCTTCCGTTCCGCTTTCGCCCCAACTCGCCGTCGCCGAACGCCTCCTGGGCCTGTTGAAGGAGTCCGGCACCGAGCCCCGGCAGGATCTCCAGACCGAGGCGCTGACCCTCGCCGTCGCCGCCGACCTGCCGGTCCTGCTGTGGGGGGAGCCCGGCATCGGCAAGACCGCCGCGCTGACCCAGCTCGCCACCGAACTCGACCTGCCGCTCACCACGGTGATCGCCAGCGTCCACGAGCCGTCCGACTTCTCCGGCCTGCCGGTGATCGGGGACGACCCCGCCACGCAGGGCGTGCCGCTGGCGCCGCCGGACTGGGCGGTGCGGCTGGTCCGGCAGGGCCGCGGGCTGCTGTTCCTCGACGAACTGTCCACCGCGCCACCGGCGGTGCAGGCCGCCCTGCTCCGGCTGGTGCTGGAGCGGCGCATCGGTTCGCTGCAACTCCCGCCGGGGGTGCGGATCGTGGCGGCGGCCAACCCGCGCGCCTCGGCCGCCGACGGCTGGGAGCTGAGCCCGCCGCTGGCCAACCGCTTCGTCCACCTGGACTGGGTGCACGACGCCGAGGTGGTGGTGCGCGGCCTGGGCGGCGTGTGGCCGCGCGCCGAACTGCCCCGGCTGGACGCCGAACGGCTGCCCGCCGCGGTCGAGTTCGCCCGCCGGGCGGTGTGCGGACTGCTCACCGTCCGCCCCGAGCTGGCCCACCGGCTGCCGTCCGCCGAGGCCCGGCGCGGCAAGGCGTGGCCGTCGCCGCGCAGTTGGGAGATGACCGTGCGGCTGCTCGCGTTCGGTTCGGCGGCCGGATCCTCCCGCGAGGTGCTGTCGCTGCTGGTGCGCGGCACCGTCGGCGACGGTCCGGGGCTCGAACTCCTCGCCACCGTCGACCGGATGGACCTGCCCGCGCCCGAGGACCTGCTCGCCGACCCGGCCGCCGCCGTCCTGCCCGAGCGCGGCGACCTGCGGCAGACCGTGCTGGACGGGGTGGTGGCCGCCGTCCGCGCCCGCCCGACCCGCGAACGCTGGGACTCCGCCTGGGCGTTGATGGCCCGCGCGCTGGAGACCAGCCCGCCCGACCTGCTGGTGGTGCCGGTGACCACGCTCGCCTCGCTGCGCCAGGACGCCTGGGAGGTACCGGAGTTGGTCCACCGCTTCGCCGGTGCGCTGCAGGTCTCCCGCCGGGCGGAGCGTTCGGCGGCCCGCGTCCCCGCCACCGCGGGGCACCGATGAGCACCCCGGCCGGAGCGGGCGCGGCCACCGCCACCGCCGCCACCGCCGCCACCGCCCGGACGACGCTGCGGCTGGACACCGAGAAGCTGTTCGCGGCCCGGCTGCACGCGGTGCGGGCGCGCCCGTACCTGGCGACGGCGCTGTTCGCGATGCACGTGGTGGAGTCGTCCCGGGTGCCGACCATGGCCGTGGACCGGTACTGGCGGTGCTACGTCTCGCCCGGATTCGTCGACCGCATCTCCGAGGAGGAGTTGGCCTCGGTCTGGGTGCACGAGGTCTCGCACCTGCTGCGCGACCACGCCCGGCGCGGCGACCGGGCGATGCGCGCGCTGGGCCTGGACGGCCCGGCCGACCGGCTGCGGGTCAACCTGGCCGCGGACTGCGAGATCAACGACGACGCGTTCGGCGACGGCCTGGTCCGGCCGGTCGACGCGGTCTACCCGAGCACCCTCGGGCTGGCCGAGGGCGGGTTGATGGAGGACTACCTGCGGCAGTTCACCATCGACACCAAGTATCAGCGGCTGGTCTGGCTGGAGTGCGGCAGCGGCGCCGACGGCCTGGAGCGGGAGTGGGAGTCCGGCCCGGGCTGCCCGCACGGTCCGGGGGCGGAGTGCGACTGTCGGCACGGCCTGGCCGAGCACGAGCGCGACCTGGTCCGCTTCCGGGTCGCCCAGGGCATCCTGGGCCGGCCCGGCAGCGCGCCCGCGGGCTGGCGGCGCTGGGCCCGGGAGGCCTTCCACCCGCCGCAGCCCTGGCGGGAGCTGCTCGGTGCGGCGGTCCGCTCCGCGGTGGCCGCGGCGGGTGCGGGCACCGACTACAGCTACGGCCGTCCGGCGCGCCGCTCGTCCGGTCTGCCCGGGGTCGTGCTGCCCTCGCTGCGCCGCCGCCCGCCCCGGGTCGCGGTGGTCGTCGACACCTCGGGATCGGTCAGCGACCGCGAGCTGGGCAGCGCGCTGCTGGAGACCGCGGCGATCCTGCGCGCGGTGGACGGACGGCGCGACCTGGTCTCGGTGGTCTCCTGCGACGCCGCCGCCCGGTTCGTCCGGGAGGCCGCCGCCGAGGGCGGGTGGGAGCTGGTCGGCGGTGGCGGCACCGACCTGCGGACCGGTTTCACCGCGGCCCTGCGCCGCCGCCCCGCCCCGGACGTGGTCGTCGTCCTGACGGACGGCCAGACCCCGTGGCCGAGCAGCCCGCCCCCGTGCCGCACCGTCGTCGGCCTGTTCCCGCGTCCCCGCAGCGTGGACGAGGACGATCCCGACTACCAGCCGGACACCCCGCCGAGCTGGGCGAAGGTCGTCACCCTGGGGTGACCCGCCACCGGATCCGGGGCAACCGGGGCCCTCCCCCGGTTCCCGCTCCGTCCTCAGTCCGACCGACTGTCCGGCCGACTGCCCGCCTGACCGCCCGACCGACCATCCGCCCGACCGACCAACCGGAAGTGCAGCACGTCGCCGGGCCTGGCCTGCGCGGCCGCGTCCAGGTCGGCGCGGCGGACCACCGCGATCACCGGGTACCCGCCGGTGACGGGGTGGTCGGCGAGGAACAGGATCGGCCGCCCGGACGGCGGCACCTGGAGCGCGCCGCCCACCATGCCCTCGGAGGGCAGTTCGCCGCCCCGGGCCCGTTCCAGCACGGGGCCGTCCAACCGCATGCCGACCCGGTCGCTGTCGGCGGTCACGGTGTACGGCTCGCCGCACAGGGTGCGCAGCGCGGCGGGCGTGAACCAGTCGTCGCGCGGCCCCGGGATCACGTGCAGCACCAGGGGCTCGGCCTGGTCGCGGCGCGGGGCGTGTTCGGCGGCGGGCCAGCCGGTGGCGGTGGTGCCGACGGGCAGCAGCTGTCCGACCGTCAGCCGTTGCGGTCCGAGTCCGGCGAGGGTGTCGGTGGCCCGGGAGCCCAGCACGGCGGGGACGTCCAGCCCGCCGCGGACGGCCAGGTAGGCGCGCAGGCCGCGGCCGGGCGTGCCGATCCGCAGCCGGGCCCCGGCGGGCACCGCCAGCGGGGTGCGCGGGCCGACCGGGCGGCCGTCCACCCAGGCCGGGCAGTCGGCTCCGGCGAGCGCGCAGGTGGCGGTCCGCCGGAACGCCAACTCGACGCCTCCCAGCGGCATTTCGAGTCCGGCGGCGTCCTCCGGGTTGCCCACCAGCCGGTTGGCGAGCCGCAGCGCGCCCCGGTCGGCGGCCCCGGAGCGCCCCACCCCGAGCGCGGCCAGCCCGGGGCGCCCCAGGTCCTGCACGGTCGCCCCGTACCCGGCCCGCACCACCAGCAGCCCGGCCCGCCCGGCGTCCGCGTCCGCGTCCACGTTCGCGTTCGCGTCTGCGTCCCCTCCCGCACCCGATACACCGTCTCGCGCCGGTACGCCGTCCTCGACGGGCCCGTTCACGACTCCCCTCCCGGCCCCGCCACGACGAAGCGCACGGCGGTCCCCGGGCGCAGCCGGGTGGGCGGGTCGGCGGCGGCGTCCCACAGCGGGAGGTCGGTGGTGCCGAGCAGTTGCCAGCCGCCGGGCGAGGTGCGGGGGTAGACGCCGGTGTACTCGTCGGCGACGGCGACCGCCCCGGCGGGGACGCGGGTGCGGGGTTCGGCGCGGCGCGGCACCCGCAGGCGCGGGTCGAGCCCGGTGAGGTAGGCGAAGCCGGGGGCGAAGCCGCAGAACGCGACGCGGTAGTGCCCGGCGGTGTGGCGCTCGACGACCTGGCGTTCCGTCAGCCCGGCCAGTCGGGCGACCTCGGCGAGGTCGGGCCCGTCGTAGCGGACGGGGACGAGCACGGTCTCCGCCGCGGAGGCCGGTGGCGCCTCGTGCAGCGGGAGCGCGGTGACGGCGGCCCGCAGGCGCTGCCAGTCGGTCGCGGCCGGGTCGTAGCGGACCAGGACGGTGCGGGCGGCGGGGACGAGTTCGCCGGTGCCCGCGGGCGGGGCGTCGCGCAGGGCCGCGTGCAGCCGCTGGGCCTGTTCGGCGTCCTCGGCCTCGATCAGGACGGCGTCGCTGCCGCACCGCAGTACCCGCACCGCACCCGTCCCGTCCGCCGTGGCCATGCCCGCCGCCGTGTGTCCGGGCCCGCTGCACCGCTGTGCCGCCACGCCGCCGCATCGCTGCGGGCGTCCGCGGGCGTCCGCGGGCCGTCGGCTGCCCAAGGTACCAAGAAGTGGCGGGCCGTCACCGGTGTCCGGTGCGGGGCCCGGCCGCGGTCCCCGCCCGCTCGGTGTGCGGGGGCCGCGGCCGGGGCGTCCGACGGTGGCCACGCTCCTCCGCCGGGCGCCGCCCCGGTCAGGCCGGGGTCGCTTCGGGTGCCGGTCCGCGCTCCGCGCCGCCGTGCGTTGCGCCGTCCGCACCGCCGTCCGCACCGCGTTTCGGTTCCCGGCGCAGCAGGCGGCGGCGTCGGGGCTGGTCGGGGAGCCAGCCGAAGGAGAGGCTGCTGCCGATCAGGCCGAGCAGCAGGCCGATGAAGAAGCCGCCGAGGTTGGAGGTGACCCAGCTGCCGAGGGTGGCGAGGACGGCGACCAGGGAGTAGAAGATCCGTTGGACGGGGTGGAAGATGAGCAGCAGTCCGCAGAGCACCATGAGGCCGGGGACGATGTAGCCCGCCAGACCGAGCATGCCGATGCGGATGACCATGCGCATCGGGGCCTTCTCGGTGAACAGGATCTCGCTCCCGGCCAGGACGACCAGCAGGCCGCCCCAGAACGGTCGGCGTCCGCGCCAGCCCGCGAAACCGCGCGGGGCGACGGGCGTGCCGACGGCGGGCGTGTCGGCGGCGGGCCGGGCGGCCGTGGTGTCGGCCGCCCGGCCCGGTGCCGGTCCGGGTTCAGCAGCCATCGCTGCTGAAGCTGAGGTGCATGTTGGGCAGGCGGAAGGTTCCGGCGGTGGTGGCGTAGTTCTGCTGCCGGAAGTGGTCGACGGTGACGGTGTCGCCCTGCTGGCCGAACATGCCGGGCGGGCCGGCCACGCCGCCCTTGTCGAAGGTGCTGGCGTCGCGGCCGACTTCCAGTCCCTTGAACTCGGCGTCGCCGCTCATCAGGTCGGAGTCGGTGGTGAGGTTCTCGGCGGTGACGGGGGTGCCCTTGTCGCCCGCCGTGATCAGCAGGTTGATGCCGCCCAGGTTGACGCTCTGGCAGAGCTTGGTCAGTGAGGCCTGCTTGACCACCGTCTGGATCAGGAACAGTTGGCCGCCGGTGTCCCCGGCGTTGGGGCTGTTCTCGATCATGTTGTCGAGGGTGCCGAACTGCTCGAACCCGCTGCCGTCCAGCTTGTCGGCGGTGACCTGGAAGGCCATGCCGGAGATGGCGAACTGGGTGGCGAGGACGTTCTGCGCGGTCAGGGTCACCAGGACGCCCGCGGTGACGCAGGCCGGTATCGCCATCAGTGCGGCGCGGCGCAGCCGGACCCGGCCGCGCCCGGTCGTGGTGGCGGCGGGTTGTTCTGCGGAGGGTGCCATGGACAGCTCCAGAGGGTTCGGGTGGGGGATCCGCTGCTCTTCGTCGGTCTGAGTGCCTGGCGTGGGCTCGGATCGCCAACTGTGTTGTATGGCAGTGCAGTTGACGATCTTTCTCACAACCGGCGGGCTGACTGGAAGTTACCCCGGGGTACATGGCGGGTCAATACTTCGCGCACCGTCCGGGATTTCCGAAACTCAGGTCAACTCCCGTGACTGTCGGGGGACTTGAGAACTCGATCCGGCCGAACTCCACTCACCTTCCTTCCAACTTCCGCGCACCGCCTTGACGTTGAACCGAAAGGCCGCCTAGAACTTGGCAGGTACCCGGCGGTAACCACGGCGCTCCGCCGCACCCACCGGGTCGTTCTCGCTCCGGCCCGGCGCACCTCCCGTACGGGGGCGCCGCGTTCCCGGTACGGCGGACCGCTCCGGCGCAACGGTGGCAGTCGTGCGCCCTCGGCCCGGTCGCTCGTGGCGTCGAGCGACCTGTTCCCCCAGGCCCACCCCGCTCAGCCGCACCGCGCCCCACCACACCGCGCCCCGACCTCCCGGCCACCCCGGCCCGTCCGGCCACCCCGGCCCGCTCCGGCACCCACCCGTCCGGTCGCACCGCCCTGCCCACCCCCTGCCGTCAGGAGTGCCCCGCCATGCCCCCCACCTTGCGCACCAGCTCCCCCACCGCCACGCCCACCACCCCCGCCTCCGCGTCCCGACCCCGACGCCGGCTCCGCCGCCTGCTGCCACCCGCCGCCGTCCTCGCCTGCGCCGCACTGCTCTCCGGCGTCACCCCGGCCTCCGCCGCCACGGCAGGCACCACGGCGCCCGGCGCCCCGTACACCGGCATGGGCAACTGTCCGCTCGCGGCGCCCGCCATGCAGAACCCGGAGAACCTCCAGGTGGGTTGCCTGGTGTCGGTGACCAAGGCCGGGAAGTTCACCCTCGGCAGCACCGTGGTGCCGTTCAACTCGCCGATCACGCTGCAGTTCGGCTTCTACTGGGACAAGTCGGCGCCCGAGGTGTCGTTCCCGGACGGCAGCAGCGCCAACCAGTACACCGTGGTGCCGCCGACCGGCGCCCCGCTGCTCAGCGCGCCGATGGTGCAGATCAACATCCCGGGCGTCCAGAACTACCTGCCGGGCATCACCAGCGTCTTCGCCCAGGTCGAACTCGCGGGCCCGGTCACCAAGTTCACGCCGTTGGCGACCGGCGAGCCGTACCCGGTGTTCCGGTTGCCGATCAAACTGCACCTGTACAACGCGCTGTTCGGGCTGCACTGCTACGTCGGCTCGGACGCCGCGCCGCTGCTGCTCAAGCCCACCACCGGGTCCACCGGTTCCACCCCGCCGATGACCGGCGACCCGGGCACCCTGGACTACGCCCCGGACCCCAACGGGCACAACGCGCTGGCCATTTCGGAGACCGGCGCGTCACTGGTCGACAACACCTTCGCGGTGCCCGGCGCCAACGGGTGCGGCGTGCTCGGCTCGCTGAACCAGATCATCAACTGGACCATGGGCCTGCCCGCCGCCGCGGGCAAGGACTCGGTGAGCTTCCAGCAGACCGACGCCTCCTTCGTGCTGGACACCGACATCGCCGACCTCACCGCCGCGTTGAGCGACAGCTCCGCCCACTGACCCGACCCCCGCTCCCCCACCTGCCCGTGCCGCCCCGTCCCCAACGCGGGACCGGCACGCGCTCCGGCGACCCGTGCCGGAGCAGCTCCGTCCGATCCGATCCGCCCCACCCACCGGAAGGAACGAACCCTCATGCGCAACCGCACCTTCGCGGGCGTCGCCGCCCTCGCCGCCGCCGGCGCCCTGCTCGCCCTGCCCGCCGCGCCCGCCAACGCGGCCGGGACCACCCCGGTGCTGACCATCGCCGGGACCACCACCCCCGTCGGGGTCGGCGACAGCCTGTCCGCGAACCTGGTGAGCGGCACCCTGGCCACCATGTACAACCCGGGCACCACCACCGGCGTCAAGTGCACCACCTCCACCATCGGCGGCAGCGTGAGCAGCAACCCGCTCGCCACCGGCTCCGCCACCGCGTCCGGCCCGGTCGGCACCCTGACCTTCTCCGGCTGCACCTCCAACGTGGTCGGCGTCAGCGGCGTGAACAGCCTGACCATGAGCAACCTGCCCTACACCCTGAGCATCTCCGACTCCGCCGGGTTCCCGGTCACCCTCAGCGGTTCCATCCAGGCGGTCGTCAACCTGAAGACCCTGGCCGGGAACGCCCTGTGCACCTACTCCTCCACCGGCGGCGCCCTCCACGGCAACGCCACCAACAGCCCGGCGCAGATCACCATGGCCAACCAGGCCTTCACCAAGCTGTCCGGCCCCAGCATCTGCTTCGCCAGCATCAGCTTCTCGGCCGCCTACGGCCCGGTCACCGACACCACCCTCGGCGGCACGGTCTTCGTCAACTGACGCCCTGCCACCGCCCGTTCGGACGCCGCGCCCACCCCCACGGGCGCGGCGTCCCGCCGTCCGGCCGTCAATCCCCGTCCTTCTCCGCCTTGTTGGCGGTACGCGCCCGCACGTGCACCCGCTCCCCCTGCGGCCCGAACAGGCTGAGGAACTCCACCGGCACCCGCCCCGCGTTGGTGAACAGGTGCGGTGTCCGGGTGTCGAACTCCGCCGCCTCGCCCGCCTTCAGCACCACCTCGTGCTCGCCCAGCTTCAGCAGCAGCTCCCCGGAGAGCACGTACAGCCACTCGTGGCCCTCGTGGGTGCGCTGCTCGCAGTTCTCCCGGCTGCCGCCCGCCGGGACGACGATCTTGTAGGCCTGCATGCCGCCGAGGCTGCGGGCCAGCGGCAGGTACGTCCAGCCGTGCCGGACGAACGGGCGCAGCCGCACCCGGGGGTCGCCGGTCGGCGGGGCGTCGACGAGTTCGTCCAGGGCCACGCCGTGCGCGCGGGCCAGCGGCAGCAGCAGTTCCAGGGTCGGCCGCCGCCCGCCGGATTCCAGCCGGGACAGCGTGCTGACCGAGATGCCGGTCTGCTCGCTCAGCTGCGCCAGCGTGGTGCCGTGCTGCTGGCGGATCGCCCGCAGCCGGGGGCCGACGCCCGTCAGCACCGCCTCGAAGTCCTCGCCCGTCGCCTCGCCCACCGTCCTGCTCCTCTCCACGCCTCCATTTGCCACCTCAGCAACATTGTTTGTCAATCCGGCGAACCCGGCGCACCATCGGAGCATGACCACGACGCACCCGCACCCGCACCCCGACCGGCACCGGCACCCGGTCCGCCAGCACGACGTCCTGATCGTCGGCGGCGGCGCCGCCGGGCTCAGCGGCGCCCTGACCCTGGCCCGGGCCCGCCGCTCCGTCCTGGTGGTCGACTCCGGCCGGCCGCGCAACGCGCCCGCCGAGGGCATCCACGGTCTGCTCGGCCGCGAGGGCCTGCCGCCCGCCGAGCTCGTCGCCCTCGGCCGGGCCGAAGTCGCTTCGTACGGCGGCGAGTTCCACGACGCGGAGGTGCGGTCCGTCAGCCGCGAGGCGGAGGGCGGCTTCCGGGCCGAGCTGTCGGACGGCAGCACCGTGCACGCCCGCCGCCTGCTGCTGACCACCGGCACCACCGACCTGCTGCCCGAGGTGCCCGGTCTGGCCGGGCGCTGGGGGCGCCAGGTGGTGCACTGCCCGTACTGCCACGGCTGGGAGGTCCGCGACCGGAAGATCGCCGTGCTGGCCACCAACCCGGTGATCGCCGTCCACCAGGCGCTGCTGTGGCGGCAGTGGAGCGCGGACGTCACGCTGCTCGCACACACCGGCGGGCCGTTCGACGAGCAGCAGCGGCGCGAACTGGCCGCCCGCGGCGTGCGCGTGGTGCCCGGCGAGGTGGTCGCGCTGCTGCCCGAGGACGACGGCGCCGAGCTGACCGGCGTGCGGCTGGCCGACGGCACCGCGGTGGAGTGCGAGGCGCTGGCCGTCGGCACCGAGATGGCCGTGACCGCGCCGTTCCTGGCCGAGCTGGGCCTGGCGGCCACCGACCTGGCGTACCAGGGCGTCCGGTTCGCCACCCGGCTGGCCACCACCGACCCGACCGGCGCCACCGGCGTCCCCGGCGTGTGGGCGGCGGGCAACCTGACCGACCCGGCCGCGCAGGTCGCCATCGCCGCCGCGGACGGGCTGCGCGCCGCCGCCGCGATCAACGCCGACCTGGTCGCCGAGGAGACCCGCCTGGCCGTCGACGCGGTCGAGTTCTGGGAGAAGCGGTACGGCGAGAGCGAGCAGATCTGGAGCGGCCGCCCGAACGCCTCGCTGACCGTGCAGGCCGCCGACCTGGCGCCCGGCCGGGCGCTCGACCTGGGCTGCGGCGAGGGCGGGGACGCGCTCTGGCTGGCCGAGCGGGGCTGGCAGGTCACCGCCGTCGACATCTCGCGGGTCGCCCTGGAGCGGGCCGCCGCCCGGGCCGCCGCCGCGGGCCTCGCCGACCGGATCGACTGGCAGCGCGTCGACCTGGCGCACGCCTTCCCGTCCGGCGCGTACGACCTGGTCTCGGCGCAGTTCCTCCACTCGCCCGCCGAGTTCCCGCGCGAGCGGGTGCTGCGCCGTGCCGCCGCGGCCGTCGCCCCCGGCGGCACGCTGCTCGTCACCAGCCACGCCGCGCCCCCGGTCAAGCACGACCGCCCGCACCCCGAGATGCACTTCCCCACCCCCGCGGAGATGCTCGCCTTGCTGCGGCTGGACCCGGCGCAGTGGACGGTCGAGCTCGCCGAGGAGCACGCCCGGCACGACCACCCCGGGCACCCCGTCGCCGACCCGGACGCCCGCCCGCACCGCGATTCCACCCTGCGTCTGCGCCGGGCCGCCTGAGCGCGGCGCCCGGTCGCGCGGCCTGGGAACTGAGTCCCCTCTCACACCCCTGCCAGAGTGGATCTGTGGCACAGAGTGTGGTCTAGTGAGGGAACTCAGTTCCCTCCCGCGTGAAAGGACAAGGTGGCCGTGAGCTTGAGGATCGTTGTCTGTGTGAAGTACGTGCCCGACGCGACCGGTGACCGTCGCTTCGCGGAGGACGCCACCACCGACCGGGAGG
>NZ_JBIAVO010000023.1:88219-125961 GCF_042894345.1 Kitasatospora sp. NPDC001540 | reverse complement strand
CCTCACCCCCCCGGGGCGTGGGGGCGCGGGGCGCGGCGGCGGGGGCCCGGGGCCCCGGGGCCCGGGCCCCCGGGGGGGGGGCCCCCCCCCGGGGGGCCCGCCTCCGCGCCGTCCCGCCGCCTCTCCGGTCAGTTGACGCTGCTGCGCCACGCCTCCAGCCCGGCCGCCGAGGCGGCCCTCGCCTGGTGCAGGGTGCGCTGCGCCAGCTCGCTGGGCGGGGTCTCGAGTGACCGGACCCAGCCCCGGCCCGCGTTCGCCAGGGCGGCGCAGACCAGCGCCGTTCCGGTCAGTCCGACGACGGCGCCGAGCCCGGTGAGGGCCGCGCCGGCGGTGAGCATGCCGCGGTTCACCTGGAAACCGCCGAAGGTGATTCTCTGATTGGTCGCCATAGGGACACCTTCGGCCCGCTCCCGCCGCCCCGCACGCCGAGCGGCCCACTCCTTAACCCCTGCGCGTGATCCAGCGCGCGACACGCGCGGGGCGCGGCCTAGGGTCGGCCGCGGGCCCGGTCGGCGGGCCCGGTGGTGCGGGGGCCCGACGGAGGAGAACGCGATGACCGAGCAGCCGACCCGGATCGACCTGAACGCCCTGGCCGAGGAGCACGCCGCCAAGGCCGCCACCAGCCCGCACGGCCGCAGCGCCCACCTGCTGCTGCACGACGGCGTCCTGCGGCAGACCGTGATCGCCCTGCGGGCCGGGGCGGTGCTGGACGAGCACAACGCCCCGGTCGCCGCCAGCCTGCAGGTGCTGCGCGGACGGGTCGCGCTGACCGTCGAGGGCCGCCGCCAGGAGGCGGGGCCGGGCGAGCTGCACTCCGTCCCGCAGGAGCGGCACGGCCTGCTGGCCCACACCGACGCGGTGGTGCTGCTCACGGCCGTCACCGCCTGAGACCGGCCCCGCGCGCCGCACCGAACCGCGTACCGGACCGACCGCGCCCCCTACCGACCGCGCCCGCCCCTCGCCCACCGCGGCCCGTTCAGCCCTTCAGCCCTTCAGCCCTTCAGTCCTGCGCCACGGTCCCCGCCGCCCCGACCGGGACCTTCGCGCCGCCCAGCGCGTCGCCGCAGATCAGGGACAGCCCGCGCAGGTACTCCTCGCCGCTGGGGGCCAGTTCGGGGCTGATCAGCCACTGGGCGGCCTGCCCCAGCAGCAACGACTGGTAGAGGATGCCCCGGGCCAGGTCCTCCGGGGTGTCCTCCTCCGCGGCCTTGCCCTGGAACATCGCGGCCAGGCCGAGCCGCCCCGCCTTCTGCGCCTCGGCCAGCCGCTCGGCCAGGCCGGGCAGGTTGTCGAGCTGCCCGAGGATCTCGAACTGCACCGTCCACAGCCCGCGGTGCTCGGTGAAGCTGTCGCGCATCGCGTCCCAGGCCCGGACGAAGCGCTCCTGCGGGTCGTCAACCTCCGCGGCAGCGGCCAGCGCCTCGCCGATCGTGTCGCCCCACTTGCCCATCGCCTCCACCAGGGCCTGCACCAGCAGGGCGTCCTTGGAGCCGTAGTGGTAGCCGATCGCGGCCAGGCTGACGCCCGCCCCGGAGGCGATGTCCCGGGCGGTGGTGCGCCCGTAGCCCTTCTCCTGCAGGCAGCGGAAGGCACTGGCCAGTAGGTCTTCGCGGTTTCCCATGCGCCGATCGTAACGCGTCCAAGACGGATGTCTTGGTCGAATGTCTTGAACGGTCGACTTAGACGCTTGTACTAGACAGACGTTCAAGACGCTCGTACAGTCATCGTCATGACCACCGACCACGGCCCCGCGGGCCGCCGGGCCTGGCTCGGCCTCGCCCTCCTGCTGCTGCCGACCCTCGTCCTCGCCATGGACATGGGCGTGCTGTTCTTCGCCGTCCCCTTCATCGCCACCGACCTGCACCCCAGCGGCACCCAGCAGCTGTGGATCATGGACATGTACACGTTCCTGCTGGCCGGGATGCTGATCCCGATGGGCGCCCTGGGCGACCGGATCGGCCGCCGCAAGCTGCTGATCGCGGGCACCGCCGCCTTCGCGGGCGCCTCGCTGGTCGCCGCCTGGGCGAACGGGGCGAACCAACTCATCGCCGCCCGCGCCCTGCTGGGCGTCGCGGGGGCGGTCTTCGGGCCCTCCACGCTGGCCCTGATCCGCAACATGTTCCCCGACCCCAAGCAGCGGCAGGGCGCGATCGGCGCCTGGAGCGGCGTGATGATGGCGGGCGCCACCCTCGGGCCGGTGCTCGGCGGCGTGCTGCTCAACCACTTCTGGTGGGGCTCGGTCTTCCTGGTCGCGATCCCGGCGATGCTGCTGGTGATGGTCGCCGCGCCGTTCCTGCTCCCCGAGTACCGCGCCCCGCAGGAGGGCCGCTTCGACCTGCTCGGCGCCGTGCTCTCGATCGCCACCGTGCTGCCGGTCGTCTACGGCATCAAGGACCTCGCGGTGGACGGCTGGAGCCTGCAGCCCGCCCTGGTGCTCGCCGCCGGGCTCGCGGTCGGCGTCGCCCTGGTGCACCGGCTGCGGACGGCCGCGAACCCGCTGATCGACGTCACCCTGTTCCGGATCCGCACCTACACCGGCGCGATCACCGTCAACACCATCGCGATGTTCGCGATGATGGGCTTCACCCTCTTCACCTCCCAGTACCTGCAACTGGTCAAGGGCTACAGCCCGCTGTCGGCCTCGCTCTGGGCCCTGCTGCCGAGCATCGGCGTCGGCGCGGCCGTCGGCGGCTTCGGCGCCCTGGCCGGCAAGGTGCGTCCGGCGATCCTGCTGGTCGCCGGGTTCCTGGCCAGCGCCGGCGGGTTCGTCGCGATGGCCTTCGTCGACCCCGGCTCCTCGCTCGCCCTCCCGCTGGTCGCCGCCGGCGTGATCGCCGCCGGCTCGGTCGGCACCGTCAGCATCACCGGCGAGATGGTGCTCGCCGCCGCTCCCCCCGAGCGGGCCGGCGCGGCCGGCGCCACCTCCGAGACCGCCCAAGAACTCGGCAGCTCGCTCGGCATCGCCGTCCTCGGCGCGGCCGGTGCGGCCGTCTACCGCTCGCAGATGGACGCCTCCGCCCCCGAGGCGGCCCGCGACACCCTGGGCGGGGCCGTCACCACCGCCGCCCACCTGTCCGGCGACGCCGCGGACCAGCTGCTCACCGGCGCCCGCAACGCCTTCGCCGACGGGATGCACGTCGCCGCGGTGGTCGGCGTGGTGGTCATGCTGGGCGCCGCCCTGGCCGCCCACCTGCTGATGCGCCACCTGCCCGCGTCGAGCGGCCCCGCCCCGGAGCCGGAGCCGAAGTCGGAGCCGGAGTCGGAGCAGCCCGAGGCGCCGGAGGAGCAGACCGTCGCCGCCTAGCAGCACGGCGGCACCGCGGCACCGCGGCCCAACGGCACAGCGGCACAGCGGCACAACGGCCCGGACGCCGGAGCGGGGCACCCGCGGGGAGAACCTCCCCCGCGGGTGCCCCGCTCCCGCTCTGCGTGCCGCCCGCTCCCGTCCTAGGGTCGCCGTATGGCGGAGGAGGAGGACGAGGAGCCGCAGGAGCTGGACTACCGGTTCACGCTGGCGAACGAGCGGACGTTCCTGGCCTGGATCAGGACCGCGCTGGCGCTGCTCGCCGGAGCGGTGGGCCTGGACCAGCTGACGCCGGACCTGGCGCCGGTGCCGGTCCGGGTGACGCTCTCGGTGCTGCTGGCCGCGGGCGGGGCCGGGCTCGGGGTGGCCGCGTACCACCGGTGGGTGCGGGTGGAGCGGGCGATGCGGGCGGGCGGGCCGCTGCCCGCGACCCGGATCATGCTGGTGCTGACGGTGTGCACGGCGGTCGCGGCGGCGGTGTTCTCGGTGCTGATCGTCGGCTGGTCGCGGTGACCACCGCCCCCCGCGACCCGGGCCTGCAGCCCGAGCGGACGCTGCTGGCGTGGAGCCGCACCGCGCTGGTGCTGGCCGCCGACGCGCTGCTGGTCCTGCGCACCGGCTACGTCCACGGGCTGCCCGGACTGGCCGCGCTGGGCGGGGTGTTGGCGGTGGCGGCGTTCGGGCTGTACGCGCACGGGGTGCGGCGACGCAGTGTGGTGGAACACAGTCCGCACGTCTCGGCGGACCGGTGGTGGATGCGCGGGCTGACCTTCGCGGTGGTGCTGGCGGCGGCCGGGTCGGCCTGGTCGGTGCTGGTGAACCGGGGCGGGTGAGCTTCCGGCGGCTCCGCCGCGCCGGGTCGCCGGGCCCGCCAGGTGGTACAGACCACATGACTCGGATCACCTGTTTTTCGGCGGCTGTTTGCCGACGGGTGTATACGTTCGCCGACAAGGCCAGGCATACTGGCCGAGTCGGGCGTTCCGCCCGAGCCCTTAGTCACAGCGAGAACTTCCACGAAAGGACCGGTGGTCAGGGATGTTCCGTAACGGTCTTGAGCCCTGGCACATCGCCATCATGGTGGTGGTGCTGGTCCTGCTGTTCGGCTCGAAGAAGCTGCCCGAGATGGCCCGTGGCCTCGGCAAGTCGATGCGCATCCTGAAGGCCGAGACCAAGGCCCTGCGCGAGGACGACGCCCCCGCGGAGGCCCAGAACGGCACCGCCGCCTCGCAGGCCGAGCAGCCGCGTCCGGCCGTCGAGCCGATCGTGGTGACCAAGGCCACCGAGCCCACGAAGTCGACCACGGCCTGATGCCCCGTCGGCCCCCGGCCGACGCCGTCCGCCGTACCGGAGCCCCCGGCCCGTCGCCCCGACGGACCGGGGGCTCCGGCGTGTCGGCACGCCCGAGTGGCTGACCGATTTGTTCTGTTATCTCCTGGTATCCAGCTGACGGCGGATCACCAGGGAGGCACGGATGGCGGCGGACCCGTCGGAGGGGCACGAGCTCGCGGAGCTGCGCGAACGGATCGCCGTCCTGGAGAAGCAGAAGGCCCCCCGGCGGGAGCACCACCGGGTGCGGTCCTTCTTCGCGGTGCTGCTGATCGTGCTGGCGGCGGTGCTGACCCCGCTCGGGGTGGTCGCCGCCTGGAGCAGGTCGCAGGTCACCGACACCGACCGGTTCGTCTCCACGATGGCGCCGCTGGCCTCCGACCCGTCGGTGCAGAACGCGCTCACCGACCGGGTCACCACCGCGGTGATGGAGCAGCTGCCGATCACCGCCCTGCTCAACGACGTCGCGCCCGCCGACCGGCCGCTGCTGGACGCCGCGCTGGGCAAGGTCGGACCGGCGTTGACCAGCGGGCTGACCGGCTTCGTCCACGACCAGGTGCTGCGCTTCGTCCAGTCCGACGCGTTCGCCACCGTCTGGACCGGGGTGCTGCGCAACGCGCACGCCGCGTTCGACAAGGTGCTGACCGGGCAGGGCGGCGGGGCGGTGCAGGTCAAGGGCGACACCGTCAGCCTGGACCTGGGGCCGGTGGTCGCCGCGGTCAAGGACCGGCTGGTGGCCAACGGGCTGGGGCTGGCCTCGAAGATCCCCGAGGTGCACACCGACTACACGCTGGTGCAGTCGGACGCGGTGCGGAAGGCGCAGACCGGGCTGCGGCTGCTCGACCTGGCCGGGTTCTGGGTGCCGGTGCTGGCGCTGCTGTGCGCGGTCGGCGGCATCCTGCTGGCGGTGCGCCGTCGCCGGGCCACCGTCGGGGCGGCGCTCGGGATGGCCGCCGCGGCGGGCCTGCTGGGCATCGGGCTGACCGTGTTCCGGGCGCTCTACCTGGACAAACTGCCCGCGGGCGTCGACCAGGCCGCCGCGACGGCGGTGTACGACACCCTGGTGCGCTACCTGCGGGCCGCGGTCCGGATGCTGCTGGCGCTGGGCGTGGTGGTCGCGCTGGCGGCCTGGCTGACCGGACGGGGCCGCCGGGCCGGCTGGGTTCGGCACCTGTGGCAGGAGGGGCTGGGCGCGGTGCGGCGGGCCGCCGAGGGCATCGGCATGCGGCTGGGCCCGGTCGGCCGGTTCGTCCACCGCTGGAAGGCCTGGCTGGGCTGGGGCGCGGTCGCGGTCGCCGCCGTGGTGCTGCTGACCTGGAGCTACCCGACCGGCGCGGTGGTGCTGTGGATCGCGGTGGTGCTGCTGGCCGGGCTGGCCGTGCTGGAGTTCCTCGACACCCCCGCCACCCCCGCCGCTCCCCCCGCTCCCGGCATCCCGCCCGCCGCCGGGCCGCCCGCGGACCGCCCCGGCGGTGGGAAGGCCGCGGCGGCGTGAGGGAGCTGCTCCGGATGTACGTCGGCCTGCTGGCCGGACCCGTGGTGCTGCTGGTCGCCTACTTCACGGTGCCGCTGGGGTGGTTCGGGCCGCACCACCCGGGGATCAGCTGGACGGCGTTCGGCGTGCTGCTGGCGGTGCTCGGCGCCGGGGTGCTGCGCGAGGTGCGGATGCAGGTGCTGGGGCAGTCCCGGCACCCGGTGCCGCGGATCCTGATCCTGCTGTGCGGCGCGCTGGTGGTGTTCTCCACCGCCTACCTGGCGATGTCCAAGGACCCGGGCGAGCTGGACGGACTGGTCACCAAGATCGACGCGCTGTACTTCACGGTGATCACCATGGCGACCGTCGGCTACGGCGACATCCACCCGGCCGGACAGGCCGCCCGGATCGTGGTGATGATCCAACTCCTGTACACCGTGGTGTTCCTGACCACCGGGGTGACGGCGCTGACCCGGCAGGTGAAGACCCGCGCGGTGCAGCGGGCCCGCCACCGCGGGCAGCGGGACGACTAGGCCTGGGCGGGGCCTAGTCCTGCTGGGCGGCCTGGGCGTGCACGAGGGCGGTCAGGGCGGCGAGGCGGGTCTGCCAGCCGAGCAGGAGCGGGGCGTCCAGGGCCTTGTGGCGCTGGAGGTCGTGGACCAGTTTCTGGGCGTCCTTGAGGGAGTCCTCGGCGTCCGCGGGCTGCTTGTCGTTGACGTCCTGGGTGGCCCGGTCGAGCAGGCCGGTCAGGTCGTCCTGCTTGTCCCGGTCGCGCTTGAAGTCGGCCTGCGCCACCTCGGCGCGCAGTTGGGCGAGTTGGGCGACCACCGGGCCGCCCCTGGGGGTGGCGGAGGGCTTGGGCGAGGCGCTGGGCCTGGGGCTGGTGGACGGGGACGGGGACGGGGAGGGCGTCGGGGCGGGGGCCGCGGTGCCGGCGGCGGCCGGGGCGGGGGTGTGCGCGGCCTTCGGGGCGGGGTCGCCGCCGCCGAGCGAGAACGCGGCGATGCCCGCCGCGACGGCGATCACGGCCGCGCCGATGCCCGCGTACACCAGCGGGTTGCGGGTGGACCGCGGCTCGGGCTCCTCGTCCTCGTAGCGGGCCGAGGGCAGCAGCGGGGCCTGCACCGGCGGCAGCACCGAGGTGCGCTGCGGCTCGGTCCACGGTTGCCGGGGCGGCGGCGGGGGCGCGGTCGGGAAGGCGGCGGCGGGGACGGGCGGCAGCACCTGGGTGGCCGCGCCGAGCAGTTGGGCGGTGCGGTCGGCGGGGGCGGCCGGGACGGCGGCGAGCAGCTCGGCGGCCGCGGACTGCGCGTCGGCGGGGCGCTGGTCCGGGTGCTTGGCGAGCAGCCGCAGCACCGCGGCGTCCAGCGCGGGCGGCACGTCGGGGCGGTGGACGGAGACCGGGGCGGGGTACTCGGTGACGTGCTTGAAGGTCACCGCGACGGGGGTGTCGGCGGTGAACGGCGGCACGCCGGCCAGCATCTCGTACAGCACGCAGCCGACCGCGTACAGGTCGGCGCGGCCGTCGACCTGCCCGGCGGTGGCCTGTTCCGGGGAGAGGTAGGCGGCGGTGCCCAGCACCGAGGCGGTCTGGGTGAGCTGCTGGCCCGCGGAGGAGCCGGCCCGGGCGATGCCGAAGTCGACGACCTTCACCCCGCCGTCCTGGGTGATCATGACGTTGCCGGGCTTGATGTCGCGGTGCACCAGGCCCTGGGCGTGCGCGGCGGCCAGCGCGTCCAGCACGGCGGCGGCGGTGCCGACCGCGCGCTCCACCGGCAGCACGCCCTGCTCGGCGATCACCCGGCCCAGGGTGGCGCCGTGCACCAGCTCCATCACCAGGTACGGGGAGCCCTGGTCGACGCCGGAGTCGAAGACCGTGACGATCCGCGGGTGCGCCAGCAGCGCGGCCGACCTGGCCTCGCGGGCGAACCGCTCGGCGAACCGCGGGTCGTCGGCCAGGCCGCCGTTGAGCACCTTGACCGCGACCGGGCGCCCCAACTGGTGGTCCAGGGCGCGGTACACGGTGGCCATGCCGCCGACGCCGAGGATCTCACCGAGCTCGTAACGCCCGTTCAGTGCGCGTCCGATCATCGGATACTCCTCTCAACTCCGGGCGGGCACCCGTGAACCATAGCGGGCCCCGTCCACCCGGGTTCACGGGCGCTGGACGAGCAGCAGCGCGGCCAGCGCCGCGAGGGCCGCCGCCAGCAGGGTCCGGGGCAGGCCCCGCGAGCCCCGGACGGTGCGGCGGGCGGACCGGCGGGCCGATCGGCGGACGGACCGGCGGACGGCGCGGCGGGCGGCGCGTTCGGCGGCGGGCGAGGTGCGGGGGAAGGTCATCGCGTCAACTCCGGTTCGCCGGGGCCTGGAGGGATCCGTAGCGCTGCATCCGCTGCCAGCGCAGCCGACTGCCGGCCAGCGCGGTCCACACCGACTGGACCACCACCAGGTACATCAACTGGCGGTAGACGACCTGCTGGAGCGGCAGCGTCCACAGCGGGCCCAGCCGCTCGCCGTCCAGCCGGAACGCGTAGCAGGCCGACAGCGCCTGCAGCACCAGGAAGCCCAGCCAGACCGCGGCGATCCGCGCCGGGTCGAGGAACAGCAGGCCGTAGACCGCGAACACGTCCACGGCCGGGGCCAGCAGCGGCAGCAGGACCTGGAACACCAGCAGGTAGACCAGCCCGCGGCGGCCCAGTTTGCCGGCCTGGCCGCGCTGGGCGAGCGCCCGGCGGTGCTTCCACATCGCCTGCAGGGTGCCGTAGCACCAGCGGTAGCGCTGGCGCCACAGCGCGGAGAGCGAGGCCGGGGCCTCCGTCCAGGCGATCGCCCGCTCCTCGTAGACCACCCGCCAGCCCGCCCGGCACAGCGCCATGGTGAGGTCGGTGTCCTCGGCCAGGGTCTCCTCGGCGACGCCGCCGAGCCGCAGCAGCGCCGAGCGGCGGAACGCGCCGACCGCGCCGGGGACGGTGGGCATGCACTGGGCGAGGTCGAAGAAGCGGCGGTCCAGGTTGAACCCGACCACGTACTCGATGTGCTGCCAGCGGCCGAGCAGCCCGCCCCGGTTGATCACCTTGGCGTTGCCGGAGACCGCGCCGACCCGGCGGTCGGCGAACGGCTGCACCAGCAGCCGGACGGCGTCCGGCTCGAACGCGGTGTCCCCGTCGACCATCACCACCAGCTCGCAACTCGCGTGCCGCAGACCGTTGTTGAGTGCCGCCGGCTTGCCCGCGTTGGCCTGCCGGAGCACCCGGACGCCGGGCAGGCCGAGCGACTCCACCAGGTCCGCGGTGCCGTCCGTGGAGCCGTCGTCGACCACGATCACCTCCACCGGGTGGTCGGAGGCCAGCAGCGAGCGCACCGCCGCCTCGATGCCCGCGCGCTCGTTGTACGCGGGCACGATCACGGTGACCGGCTCGGTGACCGGCGGGCCCCAGCCCCGGCGGCGCAGGCGCCGGTGGCGCGCGGCCGCGAACAGCAGCACCACCGCGCGCAGCACGCTGACCGCGCCCGCCGCCCAGAGCAGCCAGCCGAGCACCGCCACCGCCAGGTCGCCGCCGGACAGCGCGAGCAGCAGCGCCCGGCCCTGCCAGTGCTCGGCGCCGCTCGCCGGGTGCGCGGCGTCCGCGATCGACGCGGTCTCGGAGACCGTCCCGACCCGCAGGCCCGCCTGCCTCAGCTTCGGCAGCAGCTCGGCCAGCGCCGCCACCGTCTGCGAGCGGTCGCCGCCCGCGTCGTGCATCAGCACGACCTGCCCGGCCGGGCCCTGCGGGGTGGCGTTCGCGACGATCCGGTCGACGCCCGGGCGCCGCCAGTCCTCGCTGTCCAGGGTGGTCAGCACCGTCAGGTAGCCGGACCGCCCGGCCTGCCGGACGGCCTGCCAGTCGGCGTCGGTGAGCGCGTCGTTGGTCGAGGAGTACGGGGGCCGCAGCAGCGCGGTGGTGGTGCCGGTCGCCCCGGCCACCGCGAGCTGGGCCTCGCGCAGTTCGAGCGAGCGGCGCCACGGCGCGGCCTGCCCGAGGTCGGCGTGGGTGAAGGTGTGGATGCCGAGCTGGTGGCCCTCGGCGAGGATCCGGCGGGCCAGCTCGGGGTGGTCGGCGACCTGGGTGCCGACCACGAAGAAGGTGGCGTGCACCCCCTGCTGCTTCAGCACGTCCAGGATCTTCGGCGTCCAGACCGGGTCGGGGCCGTCGTCGAAGGTCAGCGCGACGGTGCCCGGGGCGGGCCGGGCGGTGCGCGGCGTCGCGGCGGAGGCGTCGATCACCGGCCCGCCGTGGGCGGCCTCCGGGGGGACGGCGTACGCGGGCCCGGCGGGGCGGGCGGCGCCGTCGGGCGCCGACCCGTACAGGTGGCGGGTGTAGCCCTGCAGCAGCAGCGCCGCGGCCAGGGTCACCACCAGGGCGGTCAGCAGCAGCCAGTGGGTGCGGGGCGCGGACTGCCGCACCACGCCCCGGCGGCCCCGGCGGCCGCGCGGGGCGGGGCCGCTGCGGCGGGGGGAGGTCCGGGGGAAGGTCATCGGGGCTCGCTAGGGGTTCTTGACGGGTTTGCGGCTGTTGCCCGGCGCCGCGGTGGGCCGGCCGTGCGAGGCCGCGGCGCCGGGCGTCGTGGCCGCGGTGGTGGGCCCCGCGGTGCCCCCGGGCGCGGAACTCGCCGCGACCGGGGCGGCGGTGGCCCGGGCCGGACGGGTCGTGGCGGCGCCGGTGCGGTCCGGCCCGGGCGTGGGGCGACCGTCCGCCACCGGGCCGGTGCCCGGATCGGGCGCCCCGCTGGGGACCGGGATGCTCGGCCCGGCCGGGGCGGCCGGCTTCGGCACGAACGGCGCGTCGAAGGACGGGCCGCCGAGCGCGCTGCTCGCCACCAGGGCCAGGTACCCGGCCGCCGGGACGGCCAGCAGCCACCCGATCCGCCGCGAACGGCGCTGGCGCCTGCCGCTGGCGTCGACGAACACCGGGGGCGCCGGGTCGGCGGGCCGCGCTGCGAGCGGGGTTTCGGTCACCGGGGCTCCAGGGCGTTCGGGCGGTACGGCCGGGCTGGGCTCCGGACGGACGGCGGACCCGGGGGAGTTCGGCCGTCCGTCCGGAGCGGGTTCCCCGACCGGCTGCGGACCCGGGGGAGTCGTCGACCGGTCGGAGCTGTCCCGGACGGGTGCGGGCCCGGGGGAGCCCGGCGCCCGTCCGGAGTCGGTCCGGGCGGACGACGGGTACAGGGGCCCATCGGCCGCCCGGAGGCGGTGCCCGGTCGGACGGGGGCCCGGGGGAGCCCGCGGTCCGACCGGAGTGCGGTGTCAGTCCTGGCCGTTCCCCCCGGTGGACGGACGGTCGGTCCCGGTGCGCCCCGCCCGGCCGGACGAGGGGGTGGCCGACGGCGGCGCGGACTGGCCCGGGCCGGCCGTGGGCCGCCCGTGATCGCCCCCGCCGGGCGTCTCCCCGCCGGAGGTCTCCCCGCCGGGCGTCTCCCCGCCGTGCGCGGAGAGCTGTGCGCAGAACCCGGTCACCTTCTCCGGTGCGCCGGCCGCCTTCAGCAGCTCGGCCAGCGCCGGGTCGGCGGCCGCGTCCTTGGGCTTGCCACCGCCCGCGACCCGGCTCGCGAAGCCCTCGCAGAGCCGTTTCAGCTCCGGCAGGTCGGCCGGACCGGTGGAGGCCTGGCCGGAGGGCCGGGCCGGGCCGCCGGAGCGGCTCGGCCCCGCGGTCGGCCGGCCGGTGCGGTCGGTGCCGGGGCTCGCGGACGGGCTGTCCGGCCCCCCGCTCGACGGTGCGGGCGCGGCGCCGGTGGCCGACGGGGCCGGGGCGGGACCGCCCAGCACCTCCGGCAGCCGACCGGTGGAGGCCGCGACCGCGACGCCGCCCACGGCGGTCACGCCCAGCGCGACGGCCACGGCCTTCGCACTGAGGGCCCGCGCGAGCGCGCTGTCCGCCATCTTCCGTCGTCTCCGGTGCTGTTGGGGGGTCGGCTGGCGACGAGCCTGCCGGAACGCGGCCATGGCCCCCTCTTCGCCGGGCAGCGGGCCGTCGCCGGCCGCCCTGCTCGTCGCAGCGGCGGCGAGCAGGGCGGCGAGCTCCGGCCGTCCTGGCGCGGACCGCTGCCCGGCGGAGGGGTCCTGACCGGCCTCCGGGTCGACCGTGACACCGCCGAGCAGTTGCTCGGCGGCGGCGCGATCGATCCGGCGGGATCGGTTGGTGCTCATCTCATGTCCTTCAGCGTCGGCACCTGCGCCGGTGTCACACCCTGCGCGGAAATTTTTTTCCCGGCCGTCCCCCGGGCCCCCTGGCGGGGCACCCCGGCGGCCGCTCCCCCGCTCTGCTCCAACACCTTGGCCAGCCGCTTGAGCCCCCGGTGGGCGGCCATCCGGACGCTGCCGGAGCGCTTGCCGAGCACCTTCGCGGCGCTCTCCGCGTCCAGCCCGAGCACCACCCGCAGCAGCACCGCCTCGGCCTGGTCGGGCGGCAGCGAGGCGATCAGCGCGAGCGCGTCGGAGGTGGCGACGGTGGCCATCGCCTGGCCCGCGGTGTCCTCGGCGGCGGCCAGCTCGGCCAGGTACTCCACCGGCAGGTCGGCGACCGGGCGGCGGCGCACCCGGCGCAGGTGGTCCATGGCCCGGTTGCGGGCGACCGTCGCGGCCCAGCCGCGGAACCCGTCCGCGTCGCCGCGGAAGTCCGGCAGGTCGCGGGCGATCTGCAGCCAGGCCTCGGAGGCGATGTCCTCGGCGTCCTCGGCCCGGCCGCCGACCAGCACCCGCAGGTAGCGCAGCAGCCCCGGCTGGACGGCCCGGAACAGGACCCGGAACGCCTCCTCGTCGCCGTCCTGGGCGGCGCGGACGGCCGTCGCGAGGTCGGCCCGCCGGCTGGACGGCCCGGCGGAGGGCCCGGCGGACGGGCCCGCGAGCGGCTCTACGGAGGGTCCGACGAGCGGCCCGGCGGAGGGTCCGGCGGGCGCGGGCGGACCGGCGGGCGGACGGTCCGGTGCCTTCGGAGGGTCGAGCCGGTGCCCGGCGTCCGCCCCGTGGTGTTCAGCTCTGTGCACCCGCCACATCATGCGCCATCCGGGGGACCCCACCCACCTCCGGGGCGGCGCCCGGCCGGTGGCAGAGCGGTGACGGGCCGGTGCGGGCCCCGGGCGGGCGCGGTGCGGGCGCGGTGCGGGCCGACGGGCCGTCAGCTCCGCCCGTCCGGGCAGGACGAGGGGCCCGCGACGGACCGACCTTCGTCCCGTCCGGTGCTGTCTTTCGCCCGCGGTTCGGGCCCGCTCCCCCGCCCTACCGTGCAGATAAGGGGCAATTCGCCCCATTTCCGCCGCTGACCGAGGAGGCCGGAGTCGGTATGCCCACCGCCCAGGAGCTGTACACGACCGGGATCCGCAACCACTTCGCGCCCGCGCTGCGCGCGCTCGGCCTCCGGGGCTGGCGGCACTCCTTCTCGCTGCCGGACCGCGACCGCTGGGCGGTGCTCGGGGTGCAGGCGGTGCCCGGCGACGGGCGGGTCCGCTACACCGTCAACCTCTCCGTCACCGACAAGGCCGCCTGGGACCGGCGGAGCATCCGCCCGGACGCCAACTTCCGCACCGGGCTGGAGCGTTGGCACTCCCCGATCGGCGAGCTGCTGCCGGTCGGCGGCGAGGTCTGGTGGGAGGTCGCGCCCGGGCCGCGCTGGCTGATCGCCGTCGAGGACTCGGTCGCCGCCGTCCGCGGCTACGCGCTGCCCGAACTGCGCCGCCGCCTGCGCACCGAGGAGCGCGAGCACTACCTCGGCCAGGCCGAGCTCGACGGCGTCAACGGCGCCCTCGCCGCGGCCGCCGTCGCCCGCATCCAGCGCGCCGAACTCGCCGACGGCACACTGGAGTTGCACGGCGCCTGGAGCCGCCACGACCCGGCCGCGCACGCCGTCCTGGCCGGCGCCGCCCGCGGCTTCCTCTCCGCCCGGGACGCCCGGTTCCGCACCGTCCGGGTGCTCGACACCCTCGGCCGGACGCTCTGGGAGTTCCGCCCCGCCACCGGCGGGAACCATCCCGAAGCGGACTGAGTCCCTGTCAGTGGCGGCGGTGCGCGCGTGCACCACCGGGGCACGAGGAACGCACGGGACGCACGGAGCGCGTGGGGCGCACGGAACAGCGGGGGGCTGACATGACGGGGACCACGGCGACACCGCACGAGGAACGCCGGATCGACTGGGACGGCTGCCTGAACGTGCGCGACCTCGGCCTGCTCCCCACCCTGGACGGCCGGCGCACCCGCACCGGCGCGCTGGTCCGCGCCGACAACCTCGACCGGCTCACCGCCGAGGGCCAGAACTCCCTGCTCGCGTACGGCGTACGCACCGTCATCGACCTGCGCGACGACGCCGAGTACCGGCCGCTGCTGCCCGCCCCCGACGGCATCGACCTGGTCCGCGTCCCGCTCGACGCCCTGGCCGGGCCGGACTGGTGGGCCCGGTTCGGCGCCCTGGACGGCACCCCGCTCTCCTTCCGCCCCTACCTCGACCACTGCCGCCCGGCCGTGGCCGCACTGGTCGCCGCCGTCGCCCGGGCCCGTCCCGGCGCCGTCGTGGTGCACTGCGGCGCGGGCCGCGACCGCACCGGCCTGGCCGCCCTCGTCCTGCTCGCCCTCGCCGGGGTCACCCCCGCCGCGATCGCCGAGGACTACCTGCTCTCCGCCGAGAACCTCCGCCCGATCTGGAGCATCCTCGACCGCCCCGAGGAGGAGGCCGGCATCGCCCGCGTCCTCGCCGACGCGGGCACCACCCCCGAGCAGGCCCTGCGCGAGGTGCTCGCCGAGTTCGACGCCGAGCAGTGGCTGCCCGCCGGGGACGTCGCCGCCGTCCGGGCCCGCCTGCTCGGCTGAGCGACCCGGTCGATCACCGGATTTAATCGCTCGCCCGGCCGTCCGACCGCGGACGATACTGCCCGGCATGACGGACTTCTCCCTGTTCGACACCCGCGGTTACCCCACCGTCGACGTCCGCACCGGCTACGCCGGGTGGGTCGACAGCTACGAGGACACGGTCCAGGACGCGATGGACCTCGACGTCCTGGCCCGGCTCGCCGTCCCGCGCTGGGCCGAGGCCGGCCTCGCCGTCGACCTCGGCTGCGGCACCGGCCGCACCGGCGCCTGGCTGCGCGCCCGCGGCGTCGGCGCCGTCGACGGCATCGACCTCACCCCCGAGATGCTCGCCCGCGCGCGGGCCCGCGGCGCCCACCGCCTCCTCCTGGAGGGCGACCTCACCGCCACCGGCCTCCCCGACGGCGCCTACGACCTGGCCGCCTGCTCGCTGGTCGACGAGCACCTCGCCGACCTCGGCCCGCTCTACCGCGAGGCCCACCGCCTGGTCCGCCCCGGCGGCCTGTTCACCCTGGTCGGCCTCCACCCCGCCTTCATCATGGCCGCGGGCATGCCCACCCACTACGACGGCCCCGACGGCCCGATCGCCATCACCACCCACGTCCACCTCGTCAGCGACCACCTCACCGCGGGCCTCGCCGCGGGCTGGCAGCTCGCCGAGATGCGGGAGGAGGTCGTCGGCGACCAGTGGACGGCGCTCAAGCCCAAGTGGGAGCGCCACCGCGGCCAACCGGTCTCGGCGGCGTACGTCTGGCGCAAGGCGTAGGGCTCCGCCCCCTCCGTCCCCCCCGGGAAGCCGGAGTTCGGCTAGAAACCGGAGTTCGGCGCCGTCACGATCCGGGTGCGCCCGTCCGCCCGCGCGGCGAGGCCCGCTTCGAGGCGGAGGGCGCGGGCGGGCCCGAGGAGGGCGAGCGCCTCGGGGACGGCGGCCCAGCGGTGGTCGTCGAGCTCGCCCGCCGGGAGGGTGATGGGGGTGTCGGCGGGGAAGGTGCCGAGGTCGAAGAGGAAGTGGCAGGCGGGGTGGTCGAGTCCGCCGCCGGGGTTGGTCCAGGCGACGGCCAGCAGCTCGCCCGCCTCGCGGCGCAGGCCGGTCTCCTCGTGGAGTTCGCGGGTCGCGCACTGCCGCGGGTTCTCGCCGAGGTCGACGGTGCCGCCGACGAACTGCCAGGCGTCGCGGTACCCGGCCTTGACGATCAGGACGCGGCCGTCCGGGTCGGTGATCAGGCAGCCCGCGGCGGCGTACACGCGGTGCAGGGAGGCGAGCCACTCCTCGCGGGAGGCGAACTCGGGGGCGTCGGCCATGGCACTCCTTCGGCGGGGGCGGGAACGTGCGGCCCCACTCTCCCACTCCCGCCGCAGGTCTCCCACCCCCGCCGGGCCGGGCCCGGACGGCCTTCAGTGCGCGGAGTGCCGTTCCGCCCCGCGGTGCCGGTGGCCCGGCAGTTCGGTGTGGGTGGCGGGCCCGGTGGCGGGGCCCGTCGCCTCCGGCGCCCGGCGGCCGCCGTGGCTGAACACCGCGTCGCCGCAGTGCGGGCCGGTGCGGGTGCCGAGGTCGGTGTCGGTGCCCAGCTGCGGGGCGCGGGCCACCGGTTCGGTCATCATGCCGCGCTCCGCGAGCAGTTCCTCGGTGCCCCGGCGGAGCATGGCCGTCCGGTCGGTCGAGCGCTCGGTCATCGCCGGTCTCCCTTCGTCGGACCTACATCAGACCGATATTCCCGTTATCCACCGATATATTCCGCGACACCTGAACTCCCTTGCCGGAACGGCCCGATCGCGGTCCCACCGGTGTGGGACCATGCCGCGTGGCCACGGTGATACAAGCCGACGAATCCCGGGAGTCCCGGACACCCCCGCGCCGGACCCGGACCCGGCGGGTGGACCGCGTCCGGCACCCCGCCGCGCTGATCCGGACGGTCGCCGGGGCGTGCTGGATCCTGCTGGTGCTGCTGCTGGCCGGGTACGCCCGCTCCTCCGCGCTCGGCCTGGACAGCGACGTGTCCCGCGGCGTCGACCTGCTGCCCTGGCCGCCCGCCAAGCTCACCGCCGCGCTGTGCGGCGCCGCGCTGCTCACCGTCCCGCTCGGCTTCGCCGTCGACCGGGTGCTGCGCGGGGGCGGCCGCCGGATCGCCGACGGCGTGCTGGCCGCCGTCCTCGCGTACGGGCTCTCGCTCGGCCTGGACCTGCTCGCGGGCAGCCTCACCGCGCTCACCCACCCGCTGCCCACCGACCCCGGCCGCACCGACCCGGTGTACGGGCACCTCGCGCCGGTGCTGGCCTTCATGACCGCCCTCGACACCACCGGACGGCGCCGCTGGCGCACCGCGCTGGCCGTCACGCTCGGGCTGTCCGCCCTGTCCGGCCTGGTCACCGGCTACGCCACGCCGCTGTCGCTGGCGCTGGCGCTGCTGCTCGGCTGGACGGTCGCGCACGCCGCCCGGTACGCCGTCGGCGAGCCCGTCGGCTCCCCCACCGAGGAGCAGATCGCCGCCGCCCTGGCCGGCACCGGCGTCCGCCCCGCCGCGGTGCTCGCCCTCGGCCCCAGCCGCTACCTGGTCACCCAGCGCGACGGCCGCCCCGAACTGGACGTCCACCTGCTCGACCGGTACGCGCAGGCCAGCGGGCTGCTCGGCCACCTGTGGCTGGCGCTGCGGCTGCGCACCGCGCCCCGCCCGCTCGGCCTGCGCCCGCTGCGCGACGGGCTGGAGCACCAGACCCTGCTCGGCCACGCCGCGACCGCCGCCGGGGCTCGCACCCGCACCCCCGTCGCGGCGGTCGAACTCGGCCCGGACTGCGCCCTGGTCGCCTACCGGCGGATCGACGCCCGGCCGTTCGCCGAACTCTTCGAGGAGCTGCCCGCGAGCCCCGACGGCTCGGACGTCGGCCCCACCGACGCCGAACTGCGCGACGCCTGGCAGCAGTTGGCACTGCTGCAGCGCCGCCGGATCGCCCACCGCTCGCTCTCCCCGAGCACCGTGCTGCTGGACGCCGAGGGCCGGGTCCACCTGGTCGGACTGGCCCGCGGCGAGATCGCCGCGGGCGACCTGCTGCTGCGCCTGGACGTCGCCGGGCTGCTCGCCGTCCTCGCCCTGCACGCCGGGCCGCGACGGGCGGTGCGCGCCGCGATCGAGGTGCTCGGACCCGGTCCGGTCGGCGCCGCGCTGCCGCTGCTGCAGCCGATCGCGCTGGCCCGCGGCACCCGGGACGCCCTCGCCCGGCACAAGGAACTGACTGCCGACCTGCGCGCCGAGGTGCAGCGCCGGATGCCGCAGGCCACCGCCGTGCCCGTCCGGCTGGAGCGGCTGCGGCCGCGCACCCTGCTCACCGTCGTCGCCTGCGTCGCGGTCGGGTACGCGCTGCTGCAGTTCCCCAACCCGGTGGCGGTGATCTCCGGGGCCGACCCGCTGTGGCTGGCCGGTGCGGCGCTGTGGTCCGCGGTCAGCTACCCGGTGGCGACCTTCGCGTTCAGCGGCTTCGTCCCCGAGAAGCTGTCCTTCCGCCCCACCCTGGCCACCCAGGTGGCCGGTTCCTTCGTCAAGGTGGTCGCACCCGGCGGCGTCGGCGGCCTCGCCCTGAACACCCGCTACCTGCAGTGCGCGGGCATCCCCACCGCGCAGGCGATGTCCAGCATCGGCGTCAGCCAGCTGTTCGGCCTGGTGCTGCACATGCTGCAGCTCGCCGTGTTCAGCGCCCTGGTCGGCGTGGACACCGCCGCGGTCGACGGCGAGGGCTCCGCCCTGCCCAGCGGCTGGGTGCTCTGGCTGGCCGGTGCGGTCACCGCCGTCATCGCGGTGTCGGTCGCCGCGGTGCCCTCGCTGCGGCGGCGCGCCCAGACCCTGCTGCGGCCGCTGCGCGCCGAGGTGCTGCCCCGGCTGCTCGACCTGGCCCAGCGCCCCGGCCGGCTCGCCGGCGGCGTGGCCGGGCAGCTCCTGGTGTCGATGTGCTTCGTGGCCTGCCTGTACTGCTGCACCCGCGCGGTCGGCCAGTACCCCGGCTTCGACGCCGTCGCGACGACCTTCCTGGCGGGCAACGCGGTGGGCAACGCGGTGCCGTCCCCCGGCGGCGTGGGCGGGGTGGAGGCGCTGATGCCCGCCCTGCTGACGCTGACCGGCGGCCTCGACGACTACAGCGCGCGGGCCTCGGTGATGCTGTTCCGGCTGCTGACCTTCGTCCTGCCGGTGCTGCCGGGCTGGGCCGCCTTCGCCTGGCTCAAGCGCCGCGAGGCGATCTGACCGCGGCGGCCGCGCCGCCCGTACGGTCCGCGCGGGCCCCGATCCGCGCCCATCCGAAAAGCCCTACGCCTACCGACGGCCCTTCGTGCCACAGTGATTCCCGGACACGTGTTCGTGGACGAGGGGGGAACAGTGAACCGTCCGGTCCTGCGGGGCATGCACAGACTGATGATCGGCGTCATCGCGATCGGGGCGGTCCTCATCGCGGGGATCGGCCTCGGCGGCTCCTACCTCGCCGTGCGCGACCTCGCCCTCCGCAAGGGCATGGCCGAGTTCGCCTACGCCTTCCCGATCGGCGTCGACGTCGGGATCATCCTCCTGCTCGTCCTCGACCTCTTCCTGGCCTGGATGCGGATCCCGTTCCCCCTGCTGCGGCCCATGGCGTGGTTCTTCACCGCGGCCACCATCGCCTTCAACGCCGCCACCGCCTGGCCCGACCCGGTCGGCGTGGGCATGCACGGCGTGATCCCGGTGATGTTCATCGTCATCACCGAAGCCAGCCGCCACGCCATCGCCCGCCTGGCGCAACTGGGTTCCCACCGGTCGATCGACCGGATCCGGCTGATCCGCTGGCTGCTGGCGCCCGTCCAGACCTGGCGGCTGTGGCGCCGGATGCAGCTGTGGGAGATCCGCTCCCTCGACGAGGCGATTCGCGGCGAGCAGGCCCTGCAGACCTACAACATCCTCGTGGAGACCGGCCGCCGACGGGGCCGGCAGCGCCTGCGGGACCGGGGCCTCCCCCCGGCCGCGCGGCTGCCCCGCGCCCTCGCCGACCTCGGCGTGCCGCTCGACGTCACCTACGAGGCCGGCCTGGCCGCGGCCGGTGTCGACCCCGAGCCCCTCGGCCGCCTCCTCGCGCACCAGGCGAGGACCGCGGCGAGCCCCGCCGTTCCACCGCCCGCCGCACCCGCCGCGCCCGCCGCGCCCGCTGTGCCCGCCGCGCCCGGGCAGCTCCTGCCCGGCGAGGAGGACGCCGCGCGGGTGCCGGACCGGGAGGCCGCCCCGGTCGCCGAGCTTCTGCGGGCGGACCTCGCGGAGGGCGCGGCAACGGACGAGGAACCGGCCGCCGCCACCGAGCCGCCGTGGCCCGCCCAGGGCCCTCGGCCCCGGCCCTTGCCGCTCCCCCGCTCCGACGAGGCCGAGGACCGCGAAGAGGCCCCGCAGACCGACGGCGGCCCGAAGATCCCGCCCGGTTGGGCCGAGGGCTTCAGGGCCTTCGTCGAGGAGTTCCGGCGGCACCCGGACCAGACGGAGCTCCCGGAGTTCCTGTACGTCAGGGGCTTCAAGAGCAACAAGGCGGGTGACGGTCCGGTGAGCCCGGAGAGCGTCCGGCGCTACCACAACAAGCTGTGCGGTCTCCATCCCGTGCCGGACGCGGACGCCCGGCCCGGCCCCGCCCCGCAGGAGGCGCTGGCGGTGCGCTGACGGACCGACCGTGCCGGGTGGAGCCGGGGCAGGTCAGCCGAGGACCGCGGAGACGATCAGGAACCCGACGATCAGCGAGGGCCCCAGCGCGATCTCCGTGGTCCTGGTCGCCGTGCCCGCCGCCCGCATCACCAGCCACTGCATGACGGCGAGCACGGAGGCCAGCAGCACGCCGTGGAACCAGCCGAACCAGTACTGCCAGGTCACCAGCGCCGCCAGTGACGGCACCAGCTTCGCGTCGCCCAGCCCTTGCCCGAGCAGCGCCATGGCGAAGTACACGGCGCCCAGGCCGAGGGCCGCCGCCGCGGCGACGGCCAGGTGCCCCCAGCGCCCCGAACCGGCGGCCTCGGTGGTGAGCAGCGCGGCCACCCCGAGCGCGGCGGCACCGGTCAGGTGGTCGGGCAGCCGGTGAACGGCGAAGTCGGCGCAGATCAGCACGGTGCCCAGCGCCACGAGCCATAGCTGCGCCGCGAGCACCGCGCCGTCGGCTCCGGCGGCCAGTACGGCGGTGGTGCCGACGGCGGCCAGGGTTTCCGGCACCAGCGCGGGCGGTCCGATCCGCCCGCCGCCGGGTCTCGTGGCCGCGCAGGCGACGCAGCGGCGCCGCAGCACCAGTGCCCGGTAGGCGCCCGGCGCGCTGCCGCGGCCGAGGACCTGGGTTCCGCAGTACGGACAGGTGGGGTCGGGCACCGGTCGGTCCTCGGGGCGGGTGTAGGCGAAGGCCGCGGGGCGCAGCACCAGCGCGCCGAGGACGAGGGCGGCGACGGAGGCGAGGACGTGGAGGACGGGGAACTGGGGCATCGGCTGGTCCTTGAGCGGGGGGCAGGGACAGGGACAGGGACAGGGGCACGAACGGGAACGGGAACGGGAAGGGAAAGGGCCCGGCCGGTTCGTCCGGCCGGGCCCGAGCTGGGGACGGCGTCACACGCCGCTGGCGGTCTCCCGGGCGGCGGTCAGGCGCCGGATCAGGGTGTGGGTCTCCGGTTGTAGGCCGGACAGCTGCCAGTCCGTCTCCATCCGGCGGAGCCGGTTGATCACGTCGCGGACCGCGGCCGGGTGGCCGGCGCGGTGCTCGATGCGCATCCAGGCCCGGTAGAGCTGTTCCGCGGTGGGGTCGATGTTCAGGCCGGTGTCGATGGCGGCCCGCGCCGCGTCGATGTTCAGCACTTCGTCGCCGATGCGCAGGTCGGCGATCCGCTCGGCGACGTCGATGATGCGGCTGGTCATCGTGTGGGCGAGCGGTGCGGCCCAGGAGTGTTCGGCGATCCCGGCGAACGGCTTGCCGCGCACCAGGCCCATCGCGGCCTCCAGGTCCAGGATCCCGGCGGCGCCCTTCGGAATGCCGCGCTCGGCGAGGTACATGAACGCGGCCCAGTCCGAGGTGACCTGCTCGCTGAGCGAGTACATCGCGGTGTGACGCGGCTTGGGCGGCACGTACGGTTCCCGGTTGGCGTCCAGGCCGAGCCGGGAGCGCAGGCGCGAGATCTCCTCCGTCACGGTCTTCTGGTCCCAGGGCGTCGCGGGGTTCATCGCGAAGCCGATGCTTGCCGCGTCACGCTCGTTGCGGAACATCAGGTAGGCGGCCAGCAGGACCAGCTTCGAGGGGACGGCGGCGGTGCCGGTCCCGATGATCCGCAGCGGGCCGAGGACCTGCACCTCGGGCGCTTCGTCGGGCAGGGTCGCGGGATCGGGCCGGCGCTCGACGACGCCGATCCGCTGCGTGCCGGTGCCCGTCGCCGGGCCGGGCACCGCCGCCGGGCCGGGCACCGCCGCCGGGCCGGCAGTCTCCCGGCGGTCGGACCCCACGGCGATCCGCACCGTCGCGGCGGGCGGGACGATCAGGGTCGCCGCCGCCTCCACCGGCGCGTCCTCCTCGTCCCCCGGGTCCTCCCCGTCCTCGACCAGGGTCAGGTGGCCGGGCGCCGCGGCCGGCGCCGTGACCACCCGGACCCGGTCCGGGTCGGGCAGTTGCGCCCACACCCCCTCCGCGGGCCGGGCCGGTTCGGTGGTCAGGGCGATGGCCGAAGTCAGTTGCCGGTAGGCCTCGTCGGTCACCCGCTGGAGCACGACGTCCACTCCCAGCGGTTCGACCGGCTGCGGCCCGGTCACCGCGGCGTTCAGCACCCGGGCGTGCGGGAAGAACTCCGCCGCCCCCGCGGCGGGCAGCACCGCGGAGATGTGCCGTCCCCGCACCTTGCCGATCAGGTCCGCGAAGACGCGCAGCTCCTCACGGGTGGGCCGGGTCGAGGAGATCACCATCCACGGCAGCGGCTGGTCGCCGCCCTCCTGCTCGGTCTGGTGGACCTCGATCCAGACCCGGGCGAGGTCGGCGCTCGCCGTCTCCAGGCTCGGGGTGTACATCACGCGGCAGGCCGGGAGCAGGTGCTGGAGCTCCACCCCGAAGCCGCAGGTGCGGATCTCGACGTGCCCGCCCCAGGCCGAGGTGCCCGCCTCCATGGCGATGCCCCGGGCGACTTCCCGCACCTGCTGCTCGGTGCCCTCGAGGAGCAGGACCCCCGCCTGCGGGAGGTTCGCCAGCACGTGGGAACCGTCCGGGGCCGCGCCGATGGTCGACAGGCCGGGGTACGGCGCCGCCACCAGCTGTGCCTGCTCGGCACCGAGGAGGTCGGCGTGGTCCGCCCGCACCTCCCACCAACCGTCGGGACGGCCGGTGAACGGGGACAGCGCCTCGGTGTCGCCGTCGACGAGGATCTCGACGCGGTCGCCGGCCACCTTCGCCCCGTGGATCGCGGGCAGGGCGTCGGGGTTGCGGGCGGCCAGGGTGCGCAGCGCGAGGTCGAGCATCTCGACGCTGGCCCGCGAGGAGGTGCGGTCGAGGACCTGCTCCGCCGGACTGGTGGTCTCGGGCAGGGCGATCGTCTCGCCGGGGCGGCGGGCGTTCTGCTGCTGCCTGCGGCGCCAGGCCAGGACCCCGAGGACGCCGGCGCCCAGCAGCGCCCCGATCCCGACGGCCTCCTCGACGGACACCGGGGCCCGGGTCCCGGACGGGGCCCGGGCTTCGGGCGGGCTCTGGCCTTCGGCCGGGACCGCCGGGGCCGGGTTCTCCCGGGCCGGCGCGGGTGCGGAGGACGCGGCGGCGCTCGGGGCGGTGGCGGGCGCTTCGGCGGGGGCTTGGGCGGAGGGAGCTGCCGGGACGGCGGGGGTGTCCGCCTGCCCGGAGGCGGAGGCGGAGGGGGCCGGCGGCTGTGCCTGGTCGGCGGGTGCGTCCGGGGCCGGTGCGTCCGCGGCAGGCACGTCCTGGGCCGGGGCGTCCGGCGCGGGCGCGTCCGCGGTCGGGGAGGCGTCCGCCGGGGAGGCTTCCGGTGCGAGCGCGCTCGCGGGGATCACGATCCTGTCGCCGGGGAACAGCTCGTCGGGGTCGCTCAGGTGCCGGCCGCCGGGCTGCTCGATGCCCTGGCTGGCCCGCAGCAGCAGGGGGTAGTCGTCGGCGGAGCCGAGCTCCTCCTGCGCGATGGCCGAGAGGGTGTCGCCGGCCTTGACCGTGACGATGTGTTCGGCGCCCCGGGCCGCGGAGCCGGTCCCCGGGACGTCCTTGGCGTCGGGGGGCAGCAGCAGCCGCCACCCGGCCCGGACGAGGCCCGGTTCCGTCATCCGGGAGCCGTCCGGCTGCACCCGGTCCTTGTTCAGCCGGAAGATCTCGTCGTACCGGGTGCCGTCGCCGAGGTACCGCTCGGCGATCTCCCACAGGCTCTCGTGGTGGCTGGTCGTGCTGGACCGGACGGTGTAGATCGGGCCGGAGGCGGACTGCCCCGCGGCGGCCGCGGTCCGGAGCGCGCTACCGGGCACGGCCTGGGCGCTCGTGGAGACCTGGGCGGGGAGGACGGGGTGCTGCGGGAGGGGGGCGGCGGAGGCCGCCTGGGTGGCCGTCAGGGTCCCGGCGCCGACCAGCAGCAGCATGGTGACGAGCCGTCGGGCCAGTGCCTGGGAGGTGGTGGACGCGGGCAGGCGCCACTCCGTGCCCGACACCACGGCGCGGACCTCCACGGCGACGGCCAGGAGGAACTGGAGCCACAGCAGCCAGACCAACAGCGCCAGGACGTCCACCACGAGGGCGGTCGAGGCGCTGGTCCGCAGCGCCTCGACCACCGCCCCCGGGCCGGGGACCTCGGTGGGCAGCGGCCAGCCGACGTAGCGGACCAGGCCGTAGGGGATGCCGCCCAGCAGCGCCGCCAGCAGCAGGCCCGCCGCCAGGGCCCCGACGACGTCGCCGGGGCTGCGGGAGCGCCCGCCGCCGGGCGTCTTGATCCGTGTACTCATCCGCGGGTTCCTCTCCTCGTGCCCGGCGGGGCGGTTACTGGGTGACGACCGTCTGGATCTCCCGGACGACCACGTCCTGCGGCTGCCCGCCGGTGACGCCGTCGGGCAGCGCGTTGGCGGGCTGCCCGTAGGGGTTCGCCGACGGCGTCCAGGTCACCTTCCAGGTCACCTGGGCGGTGAGCGGGTAGCTGCCGCCGCGGCTGGAGCGCAGGTAGGTGATGTTGCAATCGGCGTGGGAGGAGTCGACCTGGTAGCCGCCACCGGACTTGACGAACCGGTAGGTGCACACGCCCGGGTCGGCGTCACCGGTGCCCGCGTCGACCCGCAGCGAGGTCGGCACCGCGAGGGTGGACGCGGCGATGTTCACGCCCGAGTAGTTCAACGACGCGGTCACGGTCACCGGTTGGATCGGCTGCTCGAAGGAGACGAACACCGGCAGGTTCACCGTCTGGTGGTCCGCGGCGGGGGAGAGCGTCACGCTCGGCGGCGGGAGCTTGGTGGCGGCGTAGGCCAGCTTGGAGAGCATCAGCGGCGTCACCGCGAGCAGGTCCGCAGGCGGGTTGCCGGTGGGCACCCACACGATGCCCTGCCGCTGCGTGCACGGCGCCGTCACCGGCAGGTCCCACGCCTTGTTGGTCTTGACCATGCCCCACCAGCGGCCGTCCTGGCCGCGGTGGAAGTCCCCGTCCGCCTTGAGCTTGTCGTACTCGGCCTTCGCCTCCGCGCCCATCGCGCCGTGCAGCTGCTCCAGCAGCGCCTGGTAGGCGGCGTCGAACTCCTCGGGCGTGTACTGCGGCTCGTACCAGCACGCCGGCGGCTCCCAGGAGCCGCCGATCGACGTGAGGTGCTTGCCGCTCTGGCCCGAGTTGCTGACCTTGATCTCGACGTGCGACTCGATCGACCCGATCGCGGGAGTGCTGCTGCCGCCCCACCCGGTTCCGATCTCCGCCCTCGCGGTGGGCACGGCGGCGGCCGCCAAAGCCAAGGCCGCGGCGGCCGCCCCCAGCGCCCGCCTTACGCTGCGCTCTGGCACCGCGTCGATCCCTTCTCCGCCTGCGCGGACGAGACCTGCCACACGCCCTTGTCGGACAGCGTCAGGCCCATCGTCCAGTCGGTGTAGTCGTTGATGCTCGGCGTGGTCGTGCGGACCTGGCCGCTCGCCCGGTCCTTGGCGTAGGCCTTCGCCTGGTCCTCGCAGTACGCGGCGGCGACCGTCTTGGGGTCCTTCACCTCGATCGTCAGCGCGTAGTAGCGGGTGCTGCCGGTGACGGTCTGCCCGCGGGAGTTGAGCTGGCTGACGGCCTGGTTCATGTACCCGCCGGCGAAGCCGGTGTAGGCGAACAGCATTCCCGGCCGGTTGATGTCGCCGGTGGCCTCGGCCTCGTTGAAGGCCCGCAGCGCGTAGGAGAGGTCGGCGGCGACCTTGTCCTTCACAGCGTCGCCGCCGGGCTTGAACTGCACGTCGACGCTGTAGTCGGCGGGCAGGGTGATCTCCGGTGCGCCCACGGACTGGGTCGGCGACGGCGAGGCGCTGGCGGAAGGGCTCGGTGACGTGCTCTGCGCGCCGGTGATGTCGGCGGAGGCCTTCGGCTTGCCGGAGGTGCACGCGCTCGCGCCGACGAGCACCGCCGCAGTGGCGGCGGCGGCGATGAACTTGGTGGTGGTGTGCATGCGGTGGTCTCCCGTCCCCTGAATACCCGTCAGGGGTCATAGTTCCTGGATGGCTTGGGCGGTCGCGCGGCCCCAGACCGTCACCCGGCCCCGGAGGGCGGACAGCAGCAGGGGCGAGTAGGTGAGGCGGACTTCGACGCTGACCTGGTTGCCCGTGACGTCCGTGCACCGGGACGCGGCGGCGTCCTGCTCGGAGAAGCCGCTGGAGCGGACGAACTCCTGGACGCGGTCGGTGCAGCCGACCGCGTCGATGAGCACCACGCCCTGGCGCAGGCCGTCGGTGCTGATCTGGTTGCCCGCGTACCGGGCGGCCTGTTCGGCGGTGTCGGCGGCCCGGTCGCGGCGGTGGATGGCCTGGCCGGTGTCGACGATGAACGACGCGACGACCAGGAACAGCAGACCCGCCAGGACCAGCGCCACGGCGCCCGAGCCGCGTTCTCGGCTCGCCTGCCGAGGGGGGCGGCCCCGGACGGCGGCCGGGCGGGCGGTCACGACACCCTCCGGTACACGTCCAGCGGCGCGGACGACGTGGACCGCGCGGGCGTCGTCACCGGGAGGCCGGTCATCCGCAGGCCGTGGACCGTGCAGGAGAGCGTCACGGTGAACACGCCGCCCGACTCCCACCGCCCCCCGGTCTCGACCCGCACCTGGCCGCCCGAGCACACCCGGGCGGCGCCCGCGGTGGCGGTCTCGGTGGCGGCCGCCACCGCTGAGCCGTAGTCCCGCTGCAGCGCCCCGGCCCGGGCGGCGTCCCGGGCCGCGCCGTCCAGGGACGACTTGGCCTCGACGATCTGCCCGAGCCCGACCAGCAGCAGGGCCATCAGCACCAGCACCGGCGCGATGAACACGAGCTCCACGCTGGACACCCCCGCGTCCCCACGGCGGCGCACCGTCCTATCCGGCATCGGGAACGAACCTCTCGATCGGGCCGACGGACGTGCCGGTGACCGTCAGGTCCAGCCACGGCACGACCTGGACGACGCGGCCCTTCACGGTCACGCCGACCTGGTCGCCGTCCTGGACGGCCGTGATGGACGGATCGCCCAGCAGCGCGGGGCCCAGCGAGTCGATCCGGTTGGAGGCGGTGGTGCGCGCCAGCTCGCGCCACTGCGGATCGTCGTCCGCAGCGGCACGGGCCCGGCGCGCACCCGCCTGGGCCGCCGACTCCGCGACGGTCGACGCGAAGTAGTACAGCCCGAACTGGACGAGCGCGAAGATCATCACGAAGAGCAGCGGGGTGATCAGCAGGAACTCCACGCTGCTGGACCCCCGGTCCCCGCGCCGACGCGCCCCCCGCAGGCCCCTAGGCCGTTCCGCCACGGGATTCCTCCTCCTTCGGCCCGATCGACGCCCCACGGCCTCGATCAGGAGCAGCCGCCGTTGCTGTCGGTGGTGGTGCCCTCGATGCACTGCTTGACCTGGTCGGCCTTCGTGTTGATGCCGCCCTTGATGGCGACGACCACGATGCCGACGATCACCACCGCCGCGGCGGTGTACAGCACCCACTCGAGGGCGCTGGCCCCCCGCTGACCGCGCTGGCGTGCGGCCGCCAGGCGGGTGAGCAGCGAGGTGCGGGCCCGGCCGGCGGCCAGGGACACGGTGAGGGCGAAGGTGAGCAGCCGGTCGGCAACGCTGGGACCGGCCGGGGCGGAGATGTGCGTGGACATGAGGCGATTCCCCTCGATTCGGTGATGGATCCGCTGGTCAGCGGTGGCTCACATGGCGCTGAGCTGCGTCAGCGCCGGGTAGATGAGAAAGATCAGGAAGCCGAAGCACAGCATCATCTGGGCCACGAGCATCGATTGGGACTTGGCCGCGGCGGCGCTCTCCAGGTCGGCGAGCTCCCGCTTGCGCAGGGTCTCCGCCCGGTCCTGCAGGGACTGGCGCACCTTCGCCCCGTCCTGGGCGACGCGGGCGACGGTCCTGGTGAAGTCGATCAGCTCGGGGAGCGCGATCTCCTCGCCCAGCCGCCCCGGGGCCTGCCAGTACGGGATGCCGCTGACCCGGGCGCCCTCGAGCGCCAGGCGGATGCGCCGCATCTGGGGGGTGGCGGACGCCTCGGCGGTCGACTTCATCGCCTCCGGCAGGCCCGATCCCCCGGACAGGCTCAGGTGCACCAGGGTCAGGTACACCGACACGATCCGCCGGAACTCCCGGCGCTCCTCCTTGGCCTTGCTCCGCACCTCCAGGTCGGGGGCGAAGAAGCACAGGACGACCATCAGGACGGTCACCCAGAGCGGGACGGTCACGCCGCCGATCACGTCCGCCAGGGACAGCACCACCGCGATGGCCGGCCCGAGGAGCAGTCCCGCCGCCGCGAACAGCACCTTCTGGGCGAGGAACTCCTCCTTCGACCTCTCGAGCATCGCGAGGTCCGGGCGCAGTCGGCTCAGGTGCCAGCCCCGCCTGGCGTAGAAGGCGGCCATCGCCGGCCCGACGCTCGCCGCCGCCCACCCCTGGGCGCCGGCGGCCCTCGCCGGGGCCTGCGCGGCCGGGGCGGTCGCGCTGCGCAGCGCGTCCACCCGGGCCACCGCGGCCACCGCGCCCGGCCGGCTCGGCAGCAGCGCGCGGACCAGCAGGAACAGTCCCAGGCCGACCACGGCCCCGGACGTCAGCAACTGGATCATCAGGCACCTCCGGTTCGCGCCCGGACCAGCAGGCGGGCGGGCGGCTGCACCGCGGACAGCTTCCGCAGCCACATCAGGCCGCCCGCGAAGAACGCGAGGACGACCAGCAGGACGCCCTGCCCCCGCACGGTGCTGTACGCCTCGACGTAGGACGGGTTGAACAGCGCCATGCCCACCGGGAACGCGGCGCAGATGGTGAGCACGATCTTGACGCTGCGCCGGGTCCCCGCGCGCTGCGCCAGGATGCGGCGACGCATGTCGGCCTCGTCGCGGGCGGTGACGGTGAGCCCGGACAGGGCCTCGCGCAGACCCGGGCCGCGCTGCGCGGCGTTCTGCTTCAACGCGATGATCACCATGTCGGTGGAGCCGTCGTCCATGTTCTCGGCGAGCAGGTCCAGGGCGATCGTGAGGCGGGTCTTGGCGTGGAGCTGGTTGACCAGGGTGGTCAGGTGCTGCTGCAGCGCGGGCGGGGCGGTCCCGGCGGTGGACCTGATCGCGTCCTCCAGGCCGGAGGAGGCGGCGACGGTGTCACGCAGGCTCTCCGTCCAGGTGGCCAGGCCCTCGACGCGCTCCAGCGCCGTCCGCTCCTCCTTCGCGCCGCCGAACAGCTTGGTCCAGAACAGGGTGAGCGCCGCGGCTGCGACGGCGAGGACCGGCCAGCGGGTGAGCACCAGGACGACCACGGCGGCGAGGATCGCGGCGGCGCCGCGGCGGCGCATGAAGGCCGCCAGGCGCGCCCCGCCGGAGGGGCCGCTGCGGGCCCGGCGCGGCCAGCCGACGAGGGACGCCACCAGCAGGGCGACACCGCCGCCGACGACCGCGCCGGCCAGCAGCAGCTGCAGGCCCCGGAGGGTCAGGAGTGCACCGTTCACACGAAGTCTCCGCTCGGGAGGTAGCCGAAGCGCTCCAGTTCCTCCAGGCACGTGACCGGCGCCGCCGGCCGCAGCGCGCCCGCGGGGTCGAGCTTGAACACCTCGTTGGACAGCACCCGGCCGTCCTCGCCCGTGATCTCCCGGATGCTGATGACGCGGCGGCGCCATCCCCCGGTCGCCGGGTCGTCCACCTTGCCGAGGTAGACCACGAAGTCCAGCGCCCCGGCGATCATCATGTTGATCGTCTCGCGGTCGAAGGTGGGCGCGCCCTGGCGGGCGTAGGTGGAGATGCGGTCCAGGACGCCGGCGCTGGTGCGCGCGTGAATGGTGGACAGGGAGCCGTCGTTGCCCTGGCCCATGGCGTTGAGCATGTCGAGGGCCTCCGGGCCCAGCACCTCGCCGACGATGACCCGGTCCGGGTTCGAGCGCAGCGAGCGGCGCACCAGTTCGGCCATCGTCACCGCGCCCAGGCCCTCGCTGTTGGGCAGCCGCTCCTCCAGCGGCAGGACGTTGGGGTGCAGCTCGGGGTAGGCGTCCAGGTGCAGTTCGAGGGCCTTCTCGACGATGAGGAGGCGCTCGTGCGGGGGGATCACGTTGGCCAGCGCCCGCAACATGGTCGTCTTGCCGCTGTCGGTCGCGCCGCCGATGACGATGTTCTTGCGCGCCAGGACCAGCGCCCGCAGGAAGGCCGCGGCCTCGTCCGTCAGCGAGCCGAACTTCACGAGGTCGTCCAGGAAGACGGCCCCGCCGAGCCGGTTGAGGCGGATGCTCCCCGAGGGGCGCTTGGTGACGCCGCCGGCGGCCAGTCGGCGCGAGTCGCCGGAGCCGTAGACGGCGGACAGCCGCGAGCCGTCGTAGAGGGTGGCGTCCAGCATCGGATTGGCCGGGTCGAAGGAGCGGCCGTTGGTCCCGGCCGCGGCGGCCGCCGTCTGCAGCAGGCCGATCAGCTCCTCGTCGCTCTCCGCCAACGGCGGCAGGGCCCGGCGGATCCCGCCCCGGTAGGTGCCGAACACCTGGTCGCAGCCCTGGAAGTCCAGGTTCTCCAGGTCGGGGTCCCGCAGGTGGGGCGAGAGCGAGCCCGCGGCGTAGATCCGGTCGTGGACGGCGTCGGCGAGGCGCTTCTCCTCGTCCGGCGTCAGCAGCGGCAGGCCGGCGTCCGCCCGCTCGCCGTTGTACTTGTCCAGCTCCTGCTTGATCAGCGAGCGGGCGAACTGGCTCTCCACCTCGTCCGACATCGGCAGCTCGCCCCGCCGGGCCCGCTCCCGCTGGTCCTCCGCCAACCGGTCGGCGACCCCGCTGTGCAGCAGCGCCACCTGCCGGAAATCCGTCCCGTCGGACATCAGCCCACCCCCACCGCGTCGGCCGGAACGCCCTCGGCGCCCTCGGCGAGCGGCTCGACGCCCAGGCCGTAGCGGCCGCGCAGGCCGTCGACGACCTGGCGCACGGCGCGCACCAGCTCCGACTTCTCCACCCGGCCGGTCTTGCGCCCCGCGAGCTGCGCGGCGCCGGAGGCGTCGAACGGCAGGCACCCGAGGACATCGACCGCCAGGTGCTGACGGGCCAGCAGCTGCGGCAACTCCCTTAGCAGCTTGGCATGGTGGCGCCTGTGGTCGACCAGCAGGATGCCGATCGGGGCACCCCCGCCGTCGCGGCCCAGCCGCTCGCGCAGCGCCGCGGCCCGGTCGCGGACCGCCGCGATCTCTTCCGGCGAGGTCCCGGCGACCAGCACGACCAGGGACGCCATCGGCAGGAGGTCCTGCCCCGGGACGTCCGGGCCCAGCCGGCCCAGGTCCACGATCACGTCCGCGTCCTTGATCGCCACGAACCCGCGGCCCAGCGCCGACCACATGCCCTGCCAGGTCCCGTACTGCTCGGCGGTGGCGACCCCCAGCAGCACGCGCTGCCCGCCGTGGATCTGCTGGGTGTGCTCCCGGATCAGCTGCGGGCGGATGCCGCCGCGCCCGGCGACGGCGAGGGAGAGCATGCCCACCCGGGGGTCCAGGTCGTCCTTGCCCCCGATGGCCTTGTGACGGAACACCAGGGGGTTGCCCGTGGCGCCGCACTCGGCGAGCAACGAGTCGCGGGGCCAGACGCCGGCCATGGCGAGGGCCACGGTGCTGGCACCGGGCGCGCCCGAAGCGGACGCGACGACGACGAGTGCCATGTTCCCCTCCTCTTACTTCTGTTCGGCGGGCAGCAGCACCAGGGCGACCTCACCGAAGGAGGAGGCCTGCGCCACCCCGCCGGAGCGGTTCGCCGGCACGGTCACGGACAGGGAGAGGCCGCTGTTGCCCGACCCGGAGCTCTTGAAGACCTCACGCACGGTGGCGGAGTCCGCCAGCACCACGCCCTCGTTGGCGCCCGCGGCACCGGCCGCGCCGCCGGTACCGGTGCCGGGGGCGCCGGCCTTCGCGGCGTCCTTCCCGACCCACAGCACCCGCACCCGGTCGCCCGCCCGCAGCCCGGGCGGGTAGGAGCCCGTCTTGACGCTCAGGCCGACGATCGCCTGGTCACCGGCCACGCCCCCCTTGGCGGTGAGCATCGACCCGGTGAGCAGCGTGCCCGCCGGGATGTCGGTGGCCGCGAAGTACTTGGTGTTCAGCAGGTTGCGCTGCTCCCAGGGCACGTAGGCGACGTCGGTGTCCTTCGAGACCCGGACCGGCTCGATCGCGCTCGCCGGGATGCCCTGCCCCGGTGCGACCCGCTGCACGACCTTGACCGCGTCGACCTTCTCCCCCGCCTGCTGGTAGGTCACCATGCCCCCCAGGCCGCCGGCGAGGATCAGCAGGGCTGCCAGGACCGCCAGCGCCGGCCGGCGCTCGCGCACCTGGGCCGGGAGGCGGCCCTGCCGCCGGTTCTGCTCGCGCAGGGCGGCTGCCTGCGGCGGTACGGCCGCGGCCCGCTGCGGGTTCGCTGTTCCTTGACTCACGTTCTCCGTCCAGCTCGTCTCGTGCGAATGTCGGTGGGTTCCGTCGGGGAATGAGCACCGCGTGTGCGAACGGCTCCGCCCGGGACGGCCCTCTGCCGCTGCGCCGACCCGGTTCGGAGGGTGGGGCGCGGTACGGGCGTCCCACGGCGCCGGGGTCGGCTGTACGGGACCGCGGATCGACCCCGGTCCGGAACGGTGGTCGGAACGGCGCCGGGACGGTGGTCACGGCGGGCCGCGCCGCCTATTTCACGCCTCAGGTGGTTCGGGTACCTGCCAGCCCATTTTTGGCAGTACATGACCGAAACCGGCGCATGCGAAGTTCCCGAACTGCTCGAACGGATGTAACACGGTGCATTTCGCGCCAGACCCCCACGGGCAAGCGATTCAAACCGGTCGCGGGGGAAGCTAACCACATGCCGGCAGTTTACGGACGGGGATTCTGGCTGATTCGGATCGGAAACCGGGACCGTCGGACCGGAACCGGAGAGAAGGATCGGACGGAAACAGTGCAAGAGCACGCAAAACGAGTGCGGGGCGGAATCGGCGGCCCCGCGGGGCCCGCCCGGGGCGGGCAGGACCCGCCCGCCCGCCGGGGTCGGCGCGGGCCTCATCGCCGCGGTTCCCACGAGTCCCCCCGGCGGACGAAACCGACACTGGCGGGCCGGTGGTCGCCGTACTCGCCGGTCGGGGAGGTGCCCGCCCACAGCAGCGTCACCGTCGCGCGGTCCGGGTCCCCGTCGACGGAGTGGGCGACGGCGGCCTGGACGCGGAAGCCGCTGAAGTAGTAACCGCGGCCCGGGAGCCCCTGCACCTCGGGGAAGTACGACGGCCACCGCTCCCGGCCCTCGCCGGTCACCTCGGCTGTCCACACCGCCCTTGCCAGATCCGCGAGTTGGTCTCCTTCTGCTGCGGGCAGGTCGCTGGGGTGACGGACCGTCAGCGCGGCCTGGATCGCGGCATCGCCCTGCGGGCCGTCCCCGGCCGCCGGGATCCCGGACGGCATGGCGGACGGCGCGACGGACGGCGCGGCCGACGGCACGGCGGCCGGGTCGGCGGCGGGTTCCGGCCGCGGGGACGCGGTGGGGGTGCCCGACGGGGCGGCCGTCCGCTCCGCGCCCCGCTCGGCGGGCGGGTGCGGTGCCGAGGGCGACGGCGCGACCGCCGGGCCGGGCCCGTGGCCGCCGCCGCCCGGGACGACCAGGGCCAGGCCCGCGACCAGCAGGACGGCGGCGACGGAGAGCGGGACGACGATTCCGCGGTCGAGTGACATGTATCGGACTCCTCTCATTTCAGGACGCGGGCGCCGCCCGCGAAGTCGTAGTTCCACACCGCGGCCTGTTTCACGTGATCACCCGGCTTGGGTGCATTCAGCATCTGTCCGCCGCCTATGTAGAGGCCGACGTGGTAGATCCTGGAGGAATTGCCGAAGAACACCATGTCACCGGGCCGCAGAGCAGCGACACCGGCGGACGCGGGAATCCGCTGGCCGACGCCGGCCTGGTCTGCCGCGACCCGGGGCAGGCTGATGCCGACCTTGGCGAACGCGTAGACCATCAGCCCCGAGCAGTCGAACCCCACCACCTTCTCGCCGTGTTGGCCGCCGTCGGAGCAGCAGATGCCGTAGGTGGGGCCGCTCGCGTCACCGCCGCCCCAGGAGTACGGCTGGCCGATCTGGCTGGCCGCCGCGGCGATCACCGTCTGCACCTGCTCCGAGTAGTCGCCTGCGGGGACCTGGCCGAGCTGGGCGTACTGGTTCATCCACCGGACGACCTCGTCGACGTAGGCCGAGCTGTAGTTGTAGCTGTAGATCGCCTTCTTGAGCGTCTCGTGGTCGGTGAGGTCCCGGCCGTTGCCGCACAGGTACAGGGCCGCGGCGAGCGTCTCGTCGTCGGCGTTGTTCGGGTCCGCGCCGCCCCCCGGCCGCACCCGGGCCGCGTACCCGGCGAAGGTGCTCGGCAGGAACTGCATCGGTCCGACAGCCGCGTCGAACTGCGCGTTGCCGTCCCACTTGCCCCCGTCGGTGTCCTTGACCGCGGTGGTGTTGCCGCCGGATCCCGAGCCGTTGAGGACCGGGCCGATGATGGAAGGGGTGATCAGCCCGGAGGCGTCGATCTGGTGGCCGGAGGCGTGGCCCGACTCGACCTTCCCGATCCCGGCCAGCAGCTGCCAGGTCATCCCCTTGCAGTCCGGCGCCATCTGCGGCATCGCCGCCGCCGCGCGGACGTAGGCCTGCATCATCCGGGCGGGGATGTCGCTGATCGCCCCCACCGGCGTGGTGGTGCCGGGGTCGTCGTTGTCGCCCGCGTTGATGACCACCAGAGCGCCCAGCCCGACGACCATCAGCAGCCCCAGGCATCCCATGCGCCTGAAGTGGCGCAAGATCCTCACGGCTTCGGCCCCCCGCTCCCCGACTCGTCGCCCCCGGCGGGGTCCTGCGGGTGCTGCTCGGGGGCGCGGTGCCACCAGCGGCCGGACGGCGCGTCTTTGGAGTCGGTGGACAGGCGCGCGTCGGAGGGGACGGTCCCGCCGGTGGGCGAGGTGAACCGCCTGGAGACCCGGCCGAGCACGCTCTTGGCCATGGCGGGATCCGTTTTGCGCACGCGGTCGACCAGCGGCTTGTAAGTCTCGGGCGTGAAGGCCTTCCTGAGGGAGTTGTAGTTGTCCTTGACCTCCTGCCGTGCCTCCGCCGCCGCCGTCCGCTTGCCCTCCTTCCAGTCCTCCTGCCACTTGCTGCGGACGTCGCCGTAGTACTGGCGCTGGACCTTGGCGTGGTCGCCCAGGACCTTGTTGACGCGGTTGAAGCGGGCGCGGGTCGACGGGAACCCGACGGTCGCGTCCCAGCCGAACTTGCCGACCTTCCCCGCAAGCAGGGCCATGCGGCCGGCGCGGGTCTTCAGCAGCTGGTTGTGCACGACGTGCCCGAGCGGTGTCACGCCGTTGGCCGGCATGGTCATCCGCCGACCGCTCCGGGTCAGGACCGTCTGCCCCTTCTCCTCCTTCCCCGAGCCCTCCGCCGCAGCGTCCGCGCCGCCTCCGGCTCCGTCGCTCGCGGCCCAGCCGCGGCCCGTCCCGCCGAACGGTCCGACCTTGCCGACCGGCTTCTGCCGGCGCGCCAGTTCGTCCGCCGGCAGCGGCTTTCCGACGGCCAGGCGCTTCGCGGCCTGCAGCCCGTACCCCGGCAGCGCGAGCGCGGACAGGCCCTTGCGGACCTCGCCGTAGGCGCCGTTGGCCAGGGCTGCGGCGTTCATCCGGCCCAGCGCGGGATCGGTGAGCGCCGCGAGGCTCCCACCGAGGCCACGGCCCGACCAGGAGCCGCCGGACGCCAGACTGCCGCTGGGCGCGCCGTCCAGGAACAGGGAGCCGCCGATCTTGGTGGACCGCATCCGGTCGGCGAAGCGGTCGCCGATCTGGCCGGCAGCGCTGAAGATCCGCTTGTGGAAGACGAGGAGGACCAGGGCGAAGCAGTCGAGGGTCAGCAGGCGCTGGAGCATGAAGGTGTTTTTGCTGCCGTCACTGGTCAGGATGGTGTTGGTGCCCAGGGCGAAGATGGGCAGCATGACGGACACCGCGAACTCCGTCACCACCGACGTCATGAAGACGCCCAGCCACTTCCACAGGGCAGCCCGGTTTCCGCCCGGGAGCATCGCCCACACCCCGGTGGCGCCGGTCAGGGACGCGGCGACCACGTTGGCGATCTGGCAGCCCATGTGCACCAGGGCCATGCCGAGGACGACGATCGCGATCAACAGCACGGCGATCAGCACCAGGCCCACGCCGGCCACCCGGTCCCAGTCGCTGTTGACCGCGAAGTCGTACGCGGCCTGCCCCTCCGGCCCCTTCTTCTTCAGCGCCTCCTTCATGTCGTCCCAGCCCTTGGTCGCCGGGCACAGGGCGTCGGCGCCCGGGACGCTGATGCTGCCCGTGCAGTAGCCGGCCTCCTTGCCCTTGAACTCGCCGTGGATCCAGGCCCTGTGCACCTCCGCGATGCCCTTGATGTTGGCGTTCTTCGAGTCCGGGTCGGGGATCATGCCGTACTGCAGCAGCTGGTACGGCTGGACGACGAGGGTGCGGGTGAGGACCATCCGCAGCGGGCAGGAGGGGTCCTTGCGGTCCTCGTCCGAGGTGCAGCCCGGGTCGGTGCCCGCGGCGTTGGCGGCGATCTGCCCGGCCTCCTGGGCCGCGAGCTGGGTCTGCACCACCGGGCCCTGCTCGCCGAGGATCGAGCGCGGGGTCAGGGCGGGCATGAGCACCAGCGAGGACAGCAGCAGGGTGATGACGATCTCCCCGGCGCCCCGGGCGACCTTGCCCCGCATCATCATCAGGCCGCCGAAGGCCACGCCGGCCGCCAGGAAGAGCCCCCACAGCGACAGCGTGGTCGTCATGGTGAAGAAGAACTCACTGTTCAGGCGCTGGGCGGCCTCGACCAGGTTCTTGACGATCGGGAAGTTGAAGATCCACTGCACGCACCAGCACATGAGGCCGACCAGCACCCGCACGATCGCGAAGCCGCCACCGATCAGCAGGTTGCACACGTGGCTGCGGATGTCGGTGACGCCGCCGTTCTCCGACTTCAGGTCGTAGTTGTTCAGCGGCACGCCCTCGCTGCTGAACACGTTCAGGGGCGCGAGGATGCCGCCGCGCTCGACGTGGTCGTCGTGGGCGGGGGGGGGGGCCGCCCCCCCCCCCCCCCCCCGACACAACACCCCCCACCCCCCCCCCCCGCCGGACCCCCGCCCGGGGGCCCCGCCCGTCCACGCCCCCCCCCCCCCCCCCCCCC
>NZ_JBIAVO010000023.1:0-88209 GCF_042894345.1 Kitasatospora sp. NPDC001540 | reverse complement strand
CGGTCGCGCCCCCGCCCCGGGGGGGGGGTGGGGCGGGGGGGGGGGGGGGGGGCGCGGGCGCGGGGGGGGGGGGGGGGGCCGGCCCGCCCCCCCCCCCCCCCCCCCCCCCCCCGCCCCGGCGAACATGAACAGCACCACCATGCCGACGGTCATGAACACCGTCCGGCGGCCCGGCCAGTACAGCGCCGCCACCGCGCGCAGCCGCCGCCAGGCACGGGCCGCGCCGCGGGCGCGGGCCGCCAGGCCCGTCACCGCACGGCCGGCGGCGGGAGTCAGCCCGGCCCTCATCGCGCCACCGCCTGCTGCAGCCGGTTCGCGCCGCGGGCCGCACCGGTCTTCGCCTTGGTGACCGGGGTGGTGAAGATCGAGTCGAACTTGGGCAGTTGCGGGATGAGCACTTGGACCAGCCCGACCCGTCCGCGGGTGTCGAGCAGCAGCATCTCCCCGGCCCGGTCCGGCTGGTTGTGCGGTGACAGCCCGCCCGTGACCAGCTGGATCAGCGCCTCGTCGTCGGCGGGCAGGCCCAGGAACTCCAATCCGCGCCGGGCCATCGCCTCGTCCGTCGTGCGCGCCAGCACCCGCTGCACGATCAGGCCGCGGATCGTCTCGTCGCCGAGGTCCGGCGCGTCGTGGCCGCCCGCGACCCACCCCGCGTTGTGCTTGCGGCCGTCGTGCGCGAGCTCGCTCAGCAGCGCGGTGCCCTCCGCGCTGTCGGTCAGCCAGTACACCTCGTCGAAGACCAGCGCGGCGAAGCGGCTCAGGTCGCTGAAGGCGACGTGCCGGGAGATCGCCGCGATCAGGTACAGCACCGCCCGGCCGATCAGCGCCTCCAGCGGCTGCATCCGCAGCACCTCCGGCCGACCCAGCGCCTCCTTCGGCGGCAGCCGCAACCCGGACGTGGTGAACACGATCAGGTCCGCGCTCAGGTCCGTCATGCTCAGCGCCGGCAGCGTCGGGTCGAAGACCATCCGCGCCAGGCGCTGGTCGGCCACCGTCCCCAGCAGGTCCAGGATGTCGGCCGCCGCGTCCCCGCGGTTGCCGCCCTCGGTCGCGATGGCCTGCAGCTCCTCCAACACCAGGCCCATGTGCGGGCGCCGCCCGCCGGCCGCGGCCTTCACCGCCCGGCTCAGCACCGCGCCGCCGGGCGACATGGCCTCCGACTGCGTCTGCAGCAGCAGGTAGCTCAGCGCCGCCGCCTCGCCCTGCCCGGCCGGCAGCACCCGCAGCGGGTCGATGCTGATCGTCGCCTCGGCGGCGTCGATCACCTGGTGCCGCCCCGGGGCGGTGGCCCGAGCGTGGTGCGCGTACTCCCGCTTGGCGGTGCGGTCGATGACGATCGCCCGGTGCCCGCGGTCCATCAGGTCCGTGGTGATCTTCTTCAGCAGGACGCTCTTGCCCGAGCCCAGGTCGCCGAGGACCGCCAGCGAGGCCGCGATGTTGCTGGCCGGCGCGGCCGCCAGGTCCAGGTACACCGGCCGCGCCGTCCCGCAGTCGATCGACCGCCCCAGCATCGGTCCCGTGTCGTCGCCCACCTCACCCACCGTCAGTGGACCGGTCATCGCCCAGTCCTCGGAGAGCTGGTACTGCGTGCACTCGCGGGCCCGCAGCGCCGGACCGGCGCCCGGCAGGCCGAAGGTGAACATCCGCACCTGCCCGCCCCGCGGCCTGATCGCCCGGTAGTCCGCGCCGCCGAGGCGGGCCTTCAGGTCCCGCGCCCGGTCGTCGCACACCTGCGGCGTCGACCCCCACACCGTGAACACGGTGCGGGACTGCACCTCCATCTCCACGCTGGTGCGCCCCAGCCGCGCCTCCTGCTCGCCCAGGACCTCGGCCGCGCCCTGCAGCGAGTCCGGGGTCCCGGTCGGGTGGGCGGCCCACTGGTCCGCCTGGTCGACCAGCTCGGCCTTCTTCTTCGCGATCGAACGGCGGGCCTTCGCCGAGTCCACCAGCGTCAGGTCCACCACCGCGTCCACCGGGTACGGCAGCAGCTCCAACTGCGCCAGGATGTCCGCCGAGCCCTCCGCGACGGCCTCCGGGATCTCCTCCAGCGCCAGGTGCGCCTGGTACCCGGTGCCGTCCTCGGTCTCCACCTGCAGCCACAGCTTCGACAGCGCCCCGCCGTCGAACCGCGAGGAGAACCAGCCGCGCCAGCCGGCCTCCTTCTCCGGCACGCCGAGCCCCGGCTCCTGGCCCCCCTCCAGCAGCCGCGCCTGCCCGAGGCCGGCGTAGCCGGGGCTGCGCAGCTGCGCGCCGACCAGCGTGCCCTCGTAGGCCCGGCTGCCCTCGGCGTCGGCGAGCAGCGGCTCGACCTGCCCGCGGTGCACCGCGTGCTGGTGCATCCACACGATCTCGGCCGGGACGGCGGGCCGCACGTGCAGGCCGCCGCCGAAGCCCGACTCGACCTGCCGCGCGATGCCCCGGTACATCTGCACCTCGCTGATCGGCACCGGCGCCACCGGCAGGCCGACCTGCTCGCCCAGGGTGGCCCAGACCGAACCGCCGGCCTGGGTCAGCTGCGCGGCGCGCCCGGGCACCTGGAGCGGCAGGGCCAACCACAGCGTCCGGCGGTGCATCTCCGCCTCGGCCAGCATGGACGCCGCGGCGGCCGCGCTCTCCCACGTACCGGGGTTGGCGTCCAGGTCGACGCCCTCCGCCACGCGCTCGAACACCTCGGAGGGTTCGACCCGTGCGCACAGGCTGTACAGCCGGGCGTTGCCGGACAGCGAGCGCACGAACGAGGTGACGCGGCGCAGGACCTCCTGGCGCTCCAGGTCGGAGGCGTACCGGGCCCCGACCGGACTGATGCGCCACACCGCCCAGACGGTGCCGGTGGTCGACCAGAGGAGGTGGCCGGAGAGGTGACGGAAAGCGGCGACCCTCATCGCGGGTCTCCCTTCTGGGCGGGGCCGGCGGCGGCCGCGGCGAGCATGCGCTGGAGCGGGGTGAGAGCGGGGGAGACGGCCCCGGGTCCGGGGCCGGGAAGAACGGCGGCGGGCACGGGTCCGGACTCGGGTTCGCGGGGTTCGAAGAAGCTGAGCGTGCGCGGGGGCGTCCGCGCCTCGACGTCCTCGGCGGGCAGGGCGGCCGCTGGGCCGACCGGACGCTCGGGACGGGCCGGACGCTCGGGGCGCGCGGCGGGCCAGGCGGGTTCCGGCCCGTCCTGCGGGCCCGGCTCGAAGGTGAACACCGACCGGGCCAGGACGACCGGCCGGTGCGGGCGCACCGCCCGGCCGTCGATCTGCCCCGCCTTGGGGGACAGGGCCAGCGACAGGGCGTCGGCGGCCACCAGGAACGGTGAGCGGCCGGCGATCCGGGAGTGCCGCGCGGCCCAGACCGCCACCGCCCACGCCACCACCGGCAGCGGACCGACGACCGGTATCCACCACTTGGCGGTCTTGATCAGCAGGAACGCTCCGAGGGCGGCCACCACCAGCTGCGGCGGCGTGTAGGGGCCCATCGGGATGCGCCAGTCGCCGATCTTGCCCAGCACCCACGGATGGCGGCGGGCCTTGGTGTAGGAGCGTCCGATCCTGGGCCTCGCGGCGTTGCTCACGCCCGGCCCAGCTGTCCGGTGAAGACGTCGGCCGACAGCTCACGGGGCAACTCGCCCGCGCCCTGGTAGGGGACGGTGGAGGTGTTCCGCGTCTCGGTGACCTCGTCCCGGAACATGTCGGAGAAGCTGATGCGGTTGGCGAAGATCCCCCAGACGACCACGAGGCCGATCGCGCCGCCGATCGCGGCCTTGATGGACATCTTCCGGATGGCGTGGATGATCACGATCGCGGTCATGCCGATCATGAGGCCGGTGGCGACCCAGCCCATCAGGGTCGTCGCCCAGGAGTTGCCGAAGTTCTGCAGGGGGCCGGCGAGGTGCGTCACGGACGTGCTCCGTTCGAGGAGGTGGACGGGGCGGGCACAGGTGCCCCGGTCGGGATGGAGGAAGGAGAGGAGAGGGAGGAGGTGGTGGAGGAGGCCGGAGCCGGAGCGGCGGAGACCGGGGCGATCGCGGAGATCTCCCAGCGTCCGGCCCGCGCGGTCAGGCGCAGCGGGTAGCTCAGCGGCCACTCGCCCAGCGCGTCCTGGGCCTGGACGGAGGCCTCGGCCTGGATCACCGTGCCGTCCGCCGGGGAGGAGGGCACCGTCGTCGTGGCGGAGAGGTCCTTGAGGGCGACCTGCGTGTACGCCGCCCCCGGCACCGGGATCCGCGTCCCCGGCGCCAGGTACCGGGTGCTGTCCCCGACACCGGTCAGGTACGCGGTCAGGTAGCCCGCCACCGTCTCGCGCAGCGGCCCCTCGGAGACCTGGGCGCCGTAGGCCGCGACGGCCGGGTCCCGGTCGGCGAGCGCCGCGGGCGGCGCCACCTGGGCCGGGGCGGACGTGACGACGAGCGCGTCCGGTGAGCCGCCCGATCCGGTGGCCCGGGTCATCGACACCTGGACGGAGAAGTAGCGCACCTCCGCCGTGCCACTGTCGGCGCCCCGGCCCTGCGCGCCCTGCGCACCACCCTGCGCGGGGCTCGACGACGGCCGCGCGCTCTGCGAGACGCTCGGCGGCACCACCACGGAGGCCGCCACCGTCACCTGCCAGGTGCGTCCGCCCATCGGCTGGCTGCGCACGGCGATCGTCTTCTGGACGATCAGGCGCGCAGTCGACCTGGGCCGGGGCAGGTCCACCCCGGGCGCCATCGTGCGCAGCGTCTCGCTGGTCACGGTGTCCTCCGCGGAGCTGCGCAGCCACAGGTCGACGAAGCTCTCGGCGTACCCGGTGGGGGGCGCGATCACGTTGGGCGCGGCGGGGGCGGCGGCCGGGGCGGCCGCGGTGCCCAGGGCGCTCACGGCGGAGACCGCCAGGGAGAGCGGCGCCGCCGCCAAGGCGGCCAGCACGCCACCGCGCACCAGTGCGGTGCGCACCCGGGCCCGGCGGAGTTCACCGCCGGCGGCAATCGGGGGAGGGGTCGGCGCTCGACCGCGCCGGGCAGACAAGGGACTCACGGAAGGCTCCTGCGGTCGTAAGTGGATCGGCTACGACTGCAGGAGACCCCGCGACCCTTGGCGGAACCCTTGGCGGACGGCGCCCGCGGGGTAACTCCTCCGCAACGACGACCACCAACGCTCCGACCTGCGCCGTCGGGAATCCCTTGGTGGCCCTGGGCGAACCTTGACGGGAGCGTGCGCGCCGCCGCACCAAGGTCCGGCGGCCGACGCGGCGCCGCACCTTGACGGGGCGTCGAATCGAACCTTGGTGCTGCCGGGCCGAACCTTGGCGGGACGTCCGCACCGCCGCGCCACGTCCGGTGGCCGTCACGGCCGTCTCACGGCCCGGGCACCGTCGAACCTTGGCGGCCCCGGGCCGGGCAGCGCCCCTCTCGGGCCGACTTCAGCTCACGTCGGCCTACCCACCCCCCGCACCCCTGCGCCCCCGACACCGTCTGCCGTCCCGTGGGGAAGCGCTCACCCCCCGCTGCGCCGACCCCCGCGCAGGATCATCCGATCGACTGCGCGGGGTGGACGGCTGCGCATGCGCGCACACACGCCCGTTCCGTGCGTACGTGCACGCTCCCCCTGCGCATGCGCAACCGCGCGCGTGCGCAACCCCGCCCGGACCCGGTTGCGCAACACCGCCGACGGCGGGAGCGAGCGCGGCTCCCCCTCCGGCGGCTCCCCCTCCGGCGGGGCACCCCCGTGGCTACTCGCGGTAGTCCTCGTCCTCCAGGGCGACCTCCCGGACCTGCTCCACCGCGTCGCCCTCGTCCGCGGGCTCGGTGCCCCGCTCGCGCTGCTGCCGCAACACCTCCAGGTCGTCCACCTCCGGCTCGACCGCCGCCCGCTCCTCGTCGGCGGCCTCCAGCACGGTCGGGGACTGCACGTCGTCGTCCTCGGGAAACTCCGGGTTCTCCGTATTGGCACGCATAGCGCCAGTATCCGACCGATCCGGCGCGAACCCGAGCCTTTCCGGCGGCGGGTCTCGCATCCGGCCGTTCCCCGGCGGTTTCAGGCCTCGGTGGGGGCGGGAACGGCGGCGGGAGCCCGGCGGTTCGCGGACGGGACGACCAGGGGGGTGCCGGTCTCGGGGTCGGGGATGACCCGGCACGGCAACCGGAAGACCTCCTCGACGAGTTCGGCGGTGACCACCTGCTCGGGCGGCCCGGCGGCGACCAGCTTCCCGTCGCGCAGGGCGACCAGGTGGGTGGCGTAACGGGCGGCCTGGTTGAGGTCGTGCAGGACGGCGACCAGGGTGCGGCCCTGCTCCCGGTGCAGGCGGGCGCACAGGTCGAGGACCTCGATCTGGTGCGCGATGTCCAGGTAGGTGGTGGGCTCGTCCAGCAGCAGCAGCGGGGTCTGCTGGGCCAGCGCCATGGCGATCCAGACCCGCTGGCGCTGGCCGCCGGAGAGCTCGTCCACCGGCCGGTCGGCGAGCTCCGCGACGCCGGTGTCGGCCATCGCCTCGGCGACCACCCGCTCGTCCTCGGTCGACCACTGGCGCAGCACGCCCTGGTGCGGGTAGCGGCCGCGGGAGACCAGTTCGGCGACGGTGATGCCGTCCGGGGCGATCGAGGACTGCGGGAGCAGGCCCAGGGTGCGGGCGACCTGCTTGGCGGGCAGCGTGGCGATCGACCGGCCGTCCAGCAGCACCTGCCCGGCGACCGGCTTGAGGGTGCGGGACAGCGCGCGCAGCAGGGTGGACTTGCCGCAGGCGTTCGGGCCGACCACCACGGTGAAGGAGCGGTCGGGGACGTCGACGGTCAGGCCCTCGGCGATGGTGCGCCTGTCGTAGGCGAGGGTCAGGTCGCGGCCGGCCAGGCGCGGCTCGGTCTGGGCCATCGGGGGCTCCGTTCGGGACGGCGGGACGGGCGTGGACGGGGCGTGGGTGGACGGGTTCGCGGACGGGCCGGGGGCGTTCACAGGCGACCGGCCCGGCGCTGGGTGGCGAGCAGCCAGACCAGGTAGCCGCCGCCGAGGACGCCGGTGACCACGCCGACCGGCAACTGGCGCTCACCGAACAGGTGTTGGGCGACGAAGTCCGCGGTGACCAGCAGCGCGGCGCCGGTGCACATCGACGCGGCCAGGTTCGGGCCCGGCGAGCGGGTGATCCGGCGGGCCAGCTGGGGGGCGGTCAGGGCCAGGAAGTTGACCGGTCCGGCGGCCGCCGCGGCCAGCGAGGCCAGCAGGACGGCCGCGCCCAGCAGCGCCGTCCGCAGCCGCTCGGGGCGCACGCCCAGGCCGCTCGCCGCGTCGTCGCCCAGCTCCAGGGCGCGCAGCGCGGGCCCGCAGGCCAGCAGCACCAGCGGGACGAGCACGGCCAGCGCGAGCGCCAGCGGCCGGGCCTGCTCCCAGCCGCGGCCGTCCAGGCTGCCGGTCAGCCAGAGCACCGCGCGGGCGGCGTCCATCAGTTGGGTGCGGGTCAGCAGGTAGCCGTTGAGGCCGGTGAGGATCGCGGCCGTCCCGATGCCGACCAGCACCAGCCGGGCGCCCTGCACACCGCCGCGCCGGGCCAGCGCGTAGATCAGCGCACCGGTGACCAGCCCGCCCGTGACCGCCCCGCCCGCCAGCGCGGCGCTGGAGCCGCCCGCGACCACCACCAGCAGCGCGCCGGTGGCCGCGCCCTGGGTGAAGCCGAGGACGTCCGGGCTGCCCAGCGGGTTGCGCACCAGCGTCTGGAACAGCGCCCCGGCCAGCGCCAGCGCCGCGCCGACCAGCAGCGCGGTGACGACCCGGGGCAGCCGCAGCTGGTTGACCACGAAGTCCTCGGCGGCGCCGCCGTCGCCCAGCAGCGCCCGCACCACCTCGCCGGGCGCGATCGGGTAGTCGCCGCGTCCGAGCGCCAGCACCGCGACCGCCGCCGCGACCGCCAGCGTCCCCGCGCACACGGCCAGCGCCCGCGGCCGGTACCGCACCGAGAACCGGGCCATCCTCAGGGTCTTCATGCGCGGGCCTTCCCCCGTCGTGCGAAGTACAGGAAGAACGGGCCGCCGAGGACGGCCGTGACGATGCCGACCTGCAACTCCCCGGGGCGGCCCAGGACGCGGCCCAGGACGTCCGCGCCCAGCAGCAGGACGGGGGCCAGGACCGCGCAGTACGGCAGCAGCCAGCGCAGGTCGGGGCCGGTGAGGGCGCGGACCAGGTGCGGGACCATCAGGCCGACGAAGACGATCGGGCCGCACGCCGCGGTGGCCGCCCCGCACAGCAGGGTGACGGCGGCGATCGCGGCGGCCCGGACGGCGGCCGGCCGGGCCCCCAGCGCCCGGGCGGCGTCGTCGCCGAGCGCGAGCGCGTTCAGCGGGCGGGCCAGGCCGAGCGCGAGCAGGGCGCCGACGGCGACGAACGGCAGGACGCCGAGCACGGTGGAGGACTGGGCGCCGGCGAGCGAACCGACCGTCCAGAAGCGCATCTTGTCGAGCGAGGCGGTGTCCAGCAGCATCACGGCGCTGACGTACGAGTACAGGGTCGCGTTGAGCGCGGCCCCGGCCAGGGCGAGCCGGGCGGGGGTGGCGCCGCGGCCGCCGCCGACCGCGTACACCAGGACGGAGACCACGGCGGCCCCGGCCAGCGCCCACCAGACGTAGCCGGTGAAGGAGGTGACGCCGAGCAGGGCGACGGCGGTGGCGACGGCCGCGGAGGCGCCCGCGTTGATGCCGAGCAGGCCGGGGTCGGCGAGCGGGTTGCGGGTGAGGGCCTGCATGACGCCGCCGGCCAGGCCGAGCGCGGTGCCCGCGAGCAGCCCGAGCAGGGTGCGGGGCAGGCGCATCCGGTGGACGACGGTGTAGCCGGGGGCGTCCGGGTCGAGGAGTCCGTGCCAGACCTCGGCGGGGCTCAACTGCTTGGCGCCGAGGCCGAGGCTGAGCACCAGGACGGCGAGCAGCACGAGCAGCCCGGCGGCCAGGCCGAGGGCGCGGGACGGGCCGCGGCGGGCGGTGGCGGCAGTGGCGGCGCCGGGGCCTGGGCCCGTACCGGTGGCGCCTGGGCCGGGTATCGGGAGGGAGCCGGTGGTGCTCAAGGGTGCTCCGGATCGGTCGGGGGACGGGTCGGCGGGCCCCGGGGGCCCTCCGTGCCACAACTTAGGTTAGGTTAACCTACGTACGCCCGGCGGTCGCCGCCGGGCCCCGCACCTCGGCACTCCCAGCGACGTGCCGCTCCCCCCTGCCCCGAAGCGCCCGAACCGAGGTACCGCCATGTCGCCTTCCCCCCGCCTGACCCGCCGCGGCCTGCTCGCCGCGGGTGGAGCCACCGCCCTCGGCGCGCTGCTCGCCGCCTGCGGATCCTCCGGTGACAAGGCGTCCGGCGGCCCCGGCTCCGGGGACGCGGCGACCGGCGGCCCGTGGACCTTCACCGACGACCGCCCGCAGACCGTCACCGCGAAGACCACCCCCGCCCGGGTGGTCGCCTTCACCGGCGCCGCCGCCGCGCTCGCCGACTTCGGCCTGGACCGGCAGCTGGTCGGCGTCTTCGGCGAGACCAAGGCCGCCGACGGCAAGGCCGACCCGCAGGCCGGCAGCCTCGACGTGAACAGGATCGAGATCATCGGCAACGCCTGGGGCGAGTTCTCGATCGAGAAGTACGCGGCGCTGCGCCCCGAACTGCTGGTGACCCACATGTACGACCCGGGCGCGTACTGGTACGTGCCGGACGAGTCCAAGGACAAGATCCTGCAGCTGGCCCCGCAGGCCCTGATCTCCACCGGCCGGGTCACGATCACCCAGCCGATCGAGCACTACGCCAAGCTCGCCGAGTCGCTGGGCGCCGACCTCGGGGCGGCGAAGGTGGTCGACGCCAAGGCCCGCTTCGAGAAGGCCTCCGAGGAGCTGCGGCAGGCCGTCAAGGCGGCGGGCGGCGTCAAGGTGATGGCCTGCTCCGGCAGCGCCGACCTGTTCTACGTCTCCAACCCCAAGATCTCCTGCGACCTGATCTACTTCGCCGAGCTGGGCGTCGAGTTCATCCAGCCGGAGAAGACCGACGGCGGCGACTACTACGAGGGCCTGAGCTGGGAGAACGCGGGCAAGTACCCGGCCGACCTGCTGCTGCTCGACCAGCGCTCCACCGCCCTCCAGCCCAAGGACCTGGCCGCCAAGCCCTCCTGGGGCCAGCTGCCCGCCGTCAAGGCCGGGCAGATCACCCCCTGGGACGCGGTGCCGCGCTTCTCGTACGCCGGGTTCGCCCCGCTGATCGAGCGGCTGACCGCCGCGATCCAGCAGTCCCGCAAGCTGAGCTGAAGGGCCGTCCGATGACCAACCGGGCACCGGCCCAGGAGTACGACTTCTTCCCCGCCCAGGTGGTGCGCACCCGTCGGCTCGGCCCGACCATGCTGCGGGTCACCTTCGGCAGCGAGGCGCTGCGCTCGTTCGCGAGCGGCGGGCGCGACCAGTCCTTCTCGCTGTTCCTGCCGCAGCCCGGCCAGGACGAGCCGAACCTCCCGTACCGGGAGGGCGAGGGCTGGTTCGCCGCCTGGCGGGCGATCCCGGCGGACGAGCGGGCCGTGATGCGCTCCTACACGGTCCGTGCGCAGCGGGGCGGCGACGGTCAACTGCCGGAGGTCGACGTCGACTTCGCGCTGCACGGGGTCGGGGCGGAGGGCGTCGGCCACGGCTCGGACGGCTCCGGCCCGGACAGCCACGGCCCGGACAGCCACGGCCCGGACAGCCAAGCGTCCACTGGTGCGTCGACCGGACCGGCCGCCGCCTGGGCCGCCGCGGCGGTGCCCGGTGCGCGGGTGGTGCTGCTGGGCCCGGCCGTCGCCGACAACCGCTCGGTGTCCTTCCGGCCGCCCGCGAACGCCGACTTCGTGCTGCTGCTGGCCGACGAGACGGCACTGCCCGCGGTCGGCGGCATCCTGGAGTGGCTGCCGACCGGCACCCGCGCCCTGGTCTGGATCGAGGTGCCGCACGCCGCCGACATCCAGGACCTGCCCGCCCCCGACGGCGTCGAACTCACCTGGCTGGTCCGCGCCCCCGGCGCACCCTCCGGCCTGCTGCCCGCCCTGCGGACGGCCGAACTACCCGGCGGCGTCCCGTACGCCTGGATCGCCGGGGAGTCCGGCACCGTCAAGGAACTGCGCCGGCACCTGGTGCGCGAACGCGGCGTCGACCGGCGGGCGGTGGCCTTCTCCGGCTACTGGCGGCGCGGCGCGTCCGAGGACCGGCTGCGCGAGGAGGCGTACGCCGAGCCGTCCTGATCCCCGCTCCGCCGCGGAGGCCCGCCCGGGAACCCGGGCGGGCCTCCGTCGTACGGCGGCCGGGGCGGCGGCCGTCATGCGGCGACACCCGGCCTTAATGATCAGTTATCGTTCCTGCAAGTAAGTTGCAATAAGGTGGCACTCGCAACTGACCCTCCGTCGAACGAGAAGGGCTGCTCCGCCATGGGTGCCTACACGCTGCCTGACCTGCCGTACGACTACTCCGCCCTGGAACGGGCGATGTCCGCCGAGATCCTCGAACTGCACCACTCCAAGCACCACTTGGCGTACGTCAACGGCGCCAACTCGACCCTCGACCAGCTCGCCGAGGCCCGTGACAAGGAGCAGTTCGGCGCCCTGGTCGGCCTGCAGAAGACCCTGGCCTTCCACCTCTCCGGCCACGTCCTGCACTCGCTGTTCTGGGAGAACCTCTCCCCCGACGGCGGCGACCGCCCCGACGGCGCCCTCGCCGACGCCATCACCGAGCACTTCGGCAGCTTCGACGCCTTCCGGCAGCAGCTCACCGCCGCCACCGTCGGCGTCCAGGGCTCCGGTTGGGGCATCCTCTCCTGGGAGCCGCTCGGCAAGCGCCTGATCGTCGAGCAGGTCTACGACCACCACGGCAACGTCGGCCAGGGCAGCGTCCCGCTGCTCGCCTTCGACGCCTGGGAGCACGCCTACTACCTGCAGTACCGCAACGTCCGCCCCGACTACGTCACCCGCCTGTGGGACGTCGTCAACTGGCAGGACGTCAGCGCCCGTTACGCCGCCACCCAGAGCTGACGGCCCCGGCGTCCTCCCACCCCCGGCCCTCGGCGGCGGGGTGGGGGCGCGCCCGGGGCTCAGCGGAAGACCGGCAGCGCCCCCGCCGCCCAGTCGGCGAACGTCCGCGCCGGACGGCCCAGCACCCGCTCGACGTCCGGCCGGACCGCGGACTCCTCCGGCAGCGGCGCACCCAGCACCTCCAGCGTGCCGTCGGCGACCTGCGGCGGCATGAACCGCACCAGGTGGGCGCGCGCCTGCTCGCGGGTATGCTCAACGAACTCGACCTTCTCGCCGAGGAGTTCACCCAGCAGCTCGGCCTGGCGGCGCGGGGTGACGGCCTCCGGGCCGGTCAGCGCGTACACCCGGCCGACGTGCTCGTCCGCGACGCCCCCGCGCACCTCCCCGGTGCGCAGTGCCGCCGCCGCGACGGACGCCACGTCCGCCGGGTCCAGCACCGGCATCGCGATCCCGCCGAACGGCGCGAACACCGTACGCCGGGCACGCACCGACTCCGCCCAGGCGAAGGTGTTGGACGCGAACGGGCCCGGCCGCAGAACCGTCCACCGCAGGCCGCTGCCGCGCACCGCCGCCTCGAACTCGCCCATCCGCCCGTGCCAGCGCTCCGCGGGCCGGGTCGCGGTGATCAGCGAGGAGAGCAGCACCACCCGGCGCACCCCCGCCGAGGCCACCACCTCCAGCAGCTCCGCCGCCGGGGCCCCCGGCGCGTTCAACTCCGGTGCCAGCATGAGGAACAGCGCGTCCGCACCCTTCAGCACGGGGCCGAGGCCGGCGAAGTCCGCCAGGTCCGCCCGGACCGGTCGCACCCCGTCCGGCACTTCCCCGGCCGTCACGTTCCGGGAGAGCGCGACCACCTGCTCCCCCGCCGCCGCCAACTCCGCGACCAGCGGCCGACCGACGTTCCCGGTCGCCCCCACCACCACGATCATCTACCAACAACTCCCTTTTATTTCATGCCAGTTGAGGCGAGATCCGTACCGTTCGGACGTTCGCCACCGCGAAGCTAGCACCTCGAGGACACTAGGTACCCAGACGAAAGCCGCTACCCGAGGAGCCTGCCGTGCCGCCCCGCCCCTGCCCCGTCGCCGCCGCCGTCGACCTCGTCCACAGCCGCTGGACCACCCCCGTCCTGTGGAACCTCGACCACCGCGGCCCGCTCCGCTTCATCCAACTCCAGCGCCACATCGGCGACATCAACCCCAAGATGCTCACCGAACGCCTGCGCCACCTCGAACGCCACGGCCTGGTCACCCGCACCTACCACCCCGAGATCCCGCCCCGGGTCGAGTACGCGATCACCCCGCTCGGCCGCAGCCTCGCCCCGCTCTTCGCCGCCCTCACCGCCTGGCAGGGCCGGCACCTGCCCGCCGTCGAGGCCGCCCGCCGCGCCTACGACGCCGCCGACTGAGACCTCGGCCGCCGCCCCCGCCGCACCACCCGTCCCGCGAGCGCCGCCCCGAGCAGGAAGGCGCCCGCCGCGACCAGCGCCGAGGCGTGCAGTCCGCGCACCGGGCCCAGGCTGCCCGTCAGGGTGCCGAACAGCGCCACGCCCAGCGAACTGCCCACCTGGCGCGAGACGTTGAACACCGCCGAAGCCGTCCCCGCCACGGCCGACGGCGCCGCCTCCAGCACCGCGACGGTGGCCGCCACCACCGTCACCGGCGTCGCCAGACCGGTCGCCGCCAACGCGAACAGCAGCACCGGGTAGGGCGTCTCCGGCTCCGCCACCAGCCAGCCCAGGAACCCCGCCGCCCCCAGCACCAGCGCCCCCGCCATCGGCGGGTAGGGGCCGTACCGGGCCGCCAGCCGACTCGACAGCGGAGCCGCGAGCAGACCCATCCCCACCGAGGGCAGCAGCGCCAGGCCTGCCCCCAACGAACCATAGCCGCGTACCAGTTGGAAATGCAGCGTCAGTACGTACAGCATTCCGTAGTAGCCCAGGCTGAGCAGCAGACCGACGACGTCCACCGCGGCGAGCCGCCCGTCCCGCAGCAACGCGGGCGGCAGCAACGGCACCCGGCCGCCCCGACCCGCCGCCGAGCGCCGCTCCAGCACCCACTCCACCCGGACGAACCCGGCCAGCGCCACCGCCCCCACCCCGAAGGCGGCCAGTACCCACGGCGAGCCCCAGCCCCGCGCACCCGCCTCGTTCACTCCCCCGACCAGACCCACCAGCCCGACCACGCCCAGCAGTTGGCCCACCGGGTCACCCCGCCGCCCCGACCTGGCCGACCCTCCCGGGACACCCGGCCGTCCCGGGACACCCGGCTGTTCCGAGACGCCCGGCTGTTCCGAGGCACCCGGCCGTCCCGGGGATACCCGTCCCCGCCGAGACACCCGGCCCTCCCGAGGCACCCGGCTGTTCCGAGACGCCCGGCCGTCCTGCCGCCGACGGGCGGACGTGCCGGCAGGTCAGCGCCGCTCCCAGCGCCGCGACCGGCAGGTTCACCCAGAACACCCACCGCCAGCCCAGTCCGGCGACCAACAGCCCGCCCACCGCGGGCCCCGCCCCGAACGCCACCGCCGAGACCAGTCCCCACACCCCCACCGCCCGCGCCCGCAGCGCCCCGTCCGGGTACGCCGCCCGCAGCAACGCGAACGAAGCCGGCACCAACAGCGCCGCCCCCGCCCCCTGCCCGAACCTGGCCCCGACCAGCACCGCCCCCGACGGAGCCGCCGCGCACCCCGCCGACGCCACCGCGAACAACCCCAGCCCCGCCAGGTACAACCGCCGGTGCCCGAACCGGTCACCGAGCCCCCCACCGAGCAACAGCAGTCCCGCGAACACCGTGCTGTACCCGTCCACCACCCACTGCAGCCCCGCCGCCCCCAGCCCCAACGAGGCCCGCACGCCCGGCCCCGCCACGTTCACCACCGTCACGTCGAGCATCACCAGGAAGTGCCCCACGCTCAGCGCGACCAACGGCGGCAGCGCGAGCCGCTCCACCGATGGCCTGACGGGGGACGCGAGCACCTGCGGTACGGAAGTCATGAGGGCAGTCTCTGCGCGGAACACTTCGTTGCCTGGCGAACTGTGGCCGTTCGGAGAAGGGCGACAGGCCTCGCGCGGGCACAGTTCGCCACTCAACGAACCATGCCGCCCCGAGGAAGGACGGCTCCCCCGACACGGAACACTTCGCCGTCCAACGAACCGTGCCCGCCCTAAGCTGACCCCGTGCCTGCCTCCCTCCGCCCCACCTCTGCCGACTCCGTCTCCCCGGCGCCCGCCTCCCCAGCGCCTGCCTCCCCCGCCCCCTCCTCACCCCGCTTCGGCCCGCCCGTCCGCCCCATCCCCGCCCAGGCCGCCGGACAGCCCGACGTCGCCCGGGCCGCCGCCCTGCTCGCCGACCCGTCCCGGGCCCGGATCCTGAAGGCGCTCAGCGACGGCCGCGCCCTGACCGGTGCCGTCCTCGCCTCCGAAGCGGGCATCGGCGCGCCCACCGCCAGCGCCCACCTGACCCGGCTGCTCGACGCCGGACTGGTCACCGTCCGCAGCAGCGGCCGCAACCGCTTCTACCGACTGTCCGGTCCCGAGGTCGGCCACGCCCTGGAGGCCCTCGCCCTGATCGCGCCCCCGCTGCCGATCACCTCACTGCGCGAGAGCAGAACCACCAGCGCGCTGCGCCGCTCCCGCACCTGCTACGACCACCTCGCGGGCCGACTCGGCGTCGCCCTGATGGGCACCCTGCTCGACCGCGGCCTACTCACCGGCCACGACGGCACCCACCGCCCCGCCACCGCCGTCCGCGACCGCTCCTCCGGCTACGGCCACGACCACCACTACCGACTCACCCCGTCCGGCCGGACCGCCCTGCACCAGCTCGGCATCGACCTCGACGCCCTCCCGCCGCGCCGCCCGCTGGTCCGCTACTGCGTCGACTGGAGCGAGCAGCAGCACCACCTGGCCGGCGCCGCCGGAGCCGCCCTCACCGCCCGCCTGCTCACCCTGCGCTGGCTCCGGCACGGCACCAGCCCCCGCGTCGTCCACCTCACCGCCTCCGGCGCCACCGGCCTCGCCGACTGGATCGGCCTCCACCCACCGGACTGAACCCACCGACCCGACCGCACCGACCCGACCGCATCGACCCGAACCCACCGCCCCGAACCCACTGGGCTGAACCCACCGACCCGAACCCACCGATCCGACCCGAACCCACCGGGCTGAACCCGCTGCGGCACGACCGGTGAGGTGCTCTAGCGTGGAACCCATGGACGGGGAACGGGACGAAGCGGTACGGGAGTTCGAGAGCCACCGGCAGCGGCTGTTCTCGCTGGCGTACCGGATGCTCGGGTCGGCCGCCGAGGCGGAGGACGCCGTGCAGGACGCGTACCTGCGCTGGCACGGCACCGAACCGGGACAGGTCGCCGCGCCCGGGCCCTGGCTGAACAAGGTGGTCACCAACCTGTGCCTGAACCGGCTCACCTCGGCCCGGGCCCGGCGCGAGGAGTACCCGGGGACGTGGCTGCCGGAGCCGGTGGCGAGCGGAGCGCTCGGGCCGATGGAGCGGGCCGAGCAGCGCGAGGCGGTGTCCTTCGCGGTGCTCACCATGATGGAGCGGCTCTCCCCGCCCGAGCGCGCCGCCGTCGTCCTGCGCGACGCGTTCGGGTACAGCCACCGGGAGGTCGCGGGCGTCCTGGACTGCACCGAGGCCGCCGCCCGCCAGCTCCACCACCGCGGCCGCAAGCGCCTCGCCGAGGGTGCCCCGCACCCCGGCACCGTCGACGCCGAGCAGAACGCCGCCCTGCTCGGCCGCTTCCTGCAGGCCGCCTCGGACGGGGCGCTGGAGCAGCTCGAACAGCTCCTCGCCGCGCAGGTCGTGGTGTGGGCGGACGGCGGCGGCAAGGCCCGCGCCGCGCTCCGGCCGGTGCACGGCCGGGTCAACGCCGCCCGCTTCCTGGCCGGCCTGTTCGAGCGCTTCACGGACGGCGTCCGGTTCGAACTCGCCGAGGCCAACGGCGCCCCCGCCCTGCTCGGCTGGGAGGGCGAGGAGCTCACCGCCATCGGCACGGTGGACGTCGGCCCCGACGGCGTCACCGACATCCGGATCCTGCGCAACCCGGACAAACTCGCCCACTACGCACACCGGCACCGCGCGCTGTCACAGAACGGCTGACCGTCCGGTTCCTACCAGGGAGAGCCACGCCACCCCTCCCCGGAAGGAACCGGACCATGAACGACCGCACCGACCGCCCCCAGTCCCCCGACCTCCCCGACCGCCCCGACCTTCCCGACCGCCCCCGGCTCCCCCTGCTGGTGACCGGCGCGACCGGCGTCCTCGGCCGCGAGGTACTGCGCCACGCCCACACCACCGGCAGCCCCGCCCACGCCCTCACCCGACGCACCGACTTCCCCGCCACCACCCCCGGCCCCACCCCCGCCACCACCCACTGGCACACCGGCGACCTCACCGCCGGCACCGGTCTGGACGAGGCGCTCACCGGCATCGACGCGGTGATCCACTGCGCGAGCGACCCGCGCCACCCCGGGAACGACCTGCCCGCCTTCCGCCACCTGCTGGACGCCGCCCGGCGGGCCGGGGTCCAGCACCTGGTCAACATCTCGATCGTCGGCGTCGACCGGATCCCGATGCGCTACTACCGGATCAAGCTCCAAGGCGAAGAACTCCTCGCCGCGTCCGGCCTCGGCTGGAGCAACCTGCGCGCCACCCAGTTCCCCCAGCTCCTCGACGGCATGATCGGCTCCCTCGCCAAGCTCCCCCTCCTCCCCATGGTCTCCCGCACCCCCGTCCAGCCCGTCCACCCCGCCGAGGTCGCCGCCCGCCTGGTCGAGCTCGCCCTCGGTGAACCGGTCGGCCACGCCCCCGACTTCGCCGGGCCCGAGACCCGCCTCGCCACCGACCTCGCCGCCGACTGGCTCCGCGCCAACGGCCGCCCCCGCCGGGTCCTCCCCCTCCACCTCCCCGGCCGCGCCGGCCGCGCCCTCCGTGCGGGCGCCCTCACCGCGCCGCAGAGCGCGTACGGCAGCCGCACCTGGGCGGAGTACCTCGCGGAGCGGTGAGCAGCCGGGGCCCGGGGGACGGCCCGGCCACCCGTGCAACGCGAGGATCCCTGCCGCCACCCGCCGGGCCCGCCGCAGGGCCGCCTCGTCCGCCAGCAGGGCCGCCTTACTGGAACGCCCCTCGCGCGTCCCGCGCCCAGTCCGCGAAGCTCCGGGCCGGGCGGCCGAGGACGCGTTCGACGTCCGGGCCGGGCTGCTGCTCCTCGGGGAGCGGCGTGCCGAGGATGTCGAGGGTGCCGTCGATGACCTCGTCGGGCATGAAGCGGGCCAGGTGGGCACGGGCCTGTTCACGGCTGAGCTCCACGAACTCGACCGTCTCGCCCAGGACTTCGCCGAGCACGGCCGCCTGCCGCCGGGGCGTGATCGCCTCCGGCCCGGTGAGGACGTACACCTGCCCGCGGTGCCCGTCCTCGCGGAGCGCGACCGCGGCGACCGCCGCCAGGTCCGCCGGGTCGACGACCGGCAGGGCGACGTCCGCGAACGGCGCGTGCACGGTGCGCCGCGTCCGAACGCCCTCTGCCCAGGCGTACGCGTTGGAGGCGAACCCCCCGGCGCGCAGCACGGTGTACTCCAACTCGCCGAGCTGGAGTGCCCGTTCGAACTCGCGGAGGCGGGCGTGCGAGGGCGCGTCCGGCCGGGTCCCGTTGATCTGCGAGGAGAGCAGGACGACCCGCCGGACGCCGGACTCCCGTACGAGGGCGAACAGTTCCTCGGCGGGGGCGCCGGGGCCGTTGAGCTCCCCGCCCAGCAGCAGGAACAGCGCGTCCGCCCCCTTCAGTACGGGGCCGAGGCTCGCGAAGTCCGCGAGGTCCGCGACGGCATGGGCGACGCCCGCCGGGAAGCCCTCGGCCGGCATCCGGCGGGAGACCGCGGTGACCTGCTCCCCCGCTGCGGCCAGCAGCGAGACCAGTGGACGGCCGACGTTCCCGGTGGCTCCGGTGACGACGATCATGAGTGCGCTCCTCAATTCAGTGGGACCCAAGTCCCTTGCTGTGGAAGCCCTTTCGGCTACGTCCACGACGCTAGCATCACGAAGATATTAGGTACCTACAGGAAACCGACCCCCACTTCCACCCCGGATCCGACAGGTCTGCCGGTTCTTCTACAGGGTTCTGCAAAGTCCCCGGCCACCCGCCGGAGCGCCGCACAGGCTGACCCCATGACCGAAACCACCACACCCACCACACCCACCGCCCCCACCGACCCCCGCCCGGGCTTCTACGCCGCAGCCGAGGTCCTCGGCGCGGTCCTCGCCGACCTCCGCCCCGACCAGTACGGCCTGACCACCCCGTGCCCCGACTACACCGTCCGCGACCTGGCCAACCACGTCGTCTCGGTGCTCCGCCGCAGCACCGCGATGGCGGGCGGCGGCCCGTTCGCGGCGGTGCCGCACCTCGCCACCGACGTCCCGGACGGTGGGTGGGCCGCCGCCTGGGAGGCGGCCGGCGCCGGGTTCCGCGCGGCCTGGGACGACCCGGCCGTACTGGGCCGGAGCATCGCGCTGCCGTGGGGCACCGTCCCGGGCGCGGTCGCCGCGGTGATCTGGACCAACGAGCTGGTGCTGCACGCCTGGGACCTCGCCCGGGCCACCGGCCGCCCCGTCGACTGGCCCGCCGAGGCGCTGGCGGGCCCGCTCGCGGCGATGGAGCGCGCCGTCCCGGCCGAGCCGCGCGGCGGGCAGGTGCCGTACGGGCCGGTCGTCCCGGTGCCCGCCGACGCACCCGCGATCGACCGCCTGGTCGGCTGGTACGGGCGCCGCCCCTGACGCCCGCCCCACCCGCGCGGGGGGGGGGGGGCCCCCCCCCCCCCCCCCCCCCCCCCCCCCCCCGCCGCACCACCCGCCACCCGCAGCCGGACCGTCAGCCGCGCGGCACCGGCGGCTCGCCGGTGGCCCTGGTGAGGGGAAGCAGCACCAGGGCCACCAGGAACGCCGCCCCGGCGAACACCCCGCCGACCAGGAACGCGTCGTGGAACACCTCGGTACGCGCCCGCAGCACCAACTCCGGTACGCCGTGCGCCCGTTCGGTGAGCTCGGCGACCCGCCGGAACGCCCAGGTGGCGGCCACCGCGAGGCCCAGCGCGCCACCGACCTCCTGCGCCGTGTTGATCAGCCCGGCCGCCAGCCCGGACTCCTCCTCGGTGCTCCCCGCGAACGCCGAGACCTGCACCGGCACGAACGAGGCGCCCAACCCCAGCCCCATCAGCACGAAGGCGGGCAGCACGTCGGTGAGGTACGAGGCGTCCGCCGGGACGCGCCACAGCAGCAGCATGCCCGCGGCGGCCAGCGCCAGGCCGACCAGCAGCACCGGTTTGGCGGCGACCTTGGTGACCAACCGGGAGGCGACGCCCGCCCCGACCGCGGTCAGCACCGCGAGCGGCACGTACGCGAAGCCGGTGCGGACCGCGGAGTAATCCAGCACCTGCTGCAGGAACAGCGAGGCGAAGAAGAACAGCGTCACGCAGGTGCCGAGCAGCAGCACCGCGACCACGTTGGCGGCGCGCAGCGACTTGCGGCGGAAGACCGAGAACGGGACCAGCGGGTTCACGCTGCGGCGCTCGACCAGCACGAAGGCCACCAGCAGCAGCACCACCAGCACGGCCCCGCCGTAGATCCGGGCGTAGGGGAGCTCGCCGTCGGAGACGGTCTGGCCGAGCGTGAAGATCAGCAGCACCAGGGCGGCGGTGAGCGAGACCGCCCCGGCCACGTCGAAGCCGCGGCCGCGCTCGGCGGAGCGGCTCTCGCCGACCACCCGGGGCGCCAGCACCGCGCCGAGCAGGCCGATCGGCACGTTGACGAAGAAGATCCAGCGCCAGCCGGGACCGTCGGTGAGCACCCCGCCGAGGGTCACCCCGACCACCGCCGCCAGCCCGGACAGCGCGCCCCAGGCGCCGAGCGCCCGGTTGCGCTCGGCGCCCTCCGCGAAGTTGCCGCTGAGCAGGGCGAGCGCGGCGGTGGCGATGAACGCGGCGCCCAGGCCCTGCGCACCGCGGGCGGCGATCAGCTCCCAGGCGCTGCGGCCGAGGCCCGCGACCAGTGAGGCCGCGGCGAACAGGACCAGCCCGGTCTGCAGCATCCGGCGCCGCCCGAGGGTGTCGGCCAGTCGACCGGCCAGCAGCAGGAAGCCGCCGAGCACCATGCCGTAGGTGGTGACCACGTACTCCAAAGTGGTCTGGGAGATGCCCAGTTCGTGCTCGATGGTGGGCAGGGCGACGTTGACGATCGAGACGTCGAGGAAGGTCATGAAACCGGCCACGCACAGGAAGGCCAGGATCAGGCCGGGGCGTCGGACGGGCCCGGCCGCGGAGGCGGCGACCGGGGTGCGCAGCGTGTCTTGCACGGACATCTCACTCCTGGAGGTCGTGGTGGTGCGGGAACGGAACCGGGCCGCTAGCTTTTGGGAAGCTAGCACCCTCGATACAGTGGGTACCTAGAAGAAAGTGACTGACGAGAGGGTGGACACGATGGCCGCACCGGACCGACCCACGACGAACCGGGCCCCCGCCTGGCACGGCCCACAGAGCGAGGGCACCAGCACCCCGAACGCCAGCACCCGGAACGCCAACACCTCGAGCGCCAACACCCCGGGCAACAGCACCCCGATGGACGGCGGCCCGCAGGCCTGCCCGATCACGCCGGTGCTCGACATCGTGTTCAGCCGCTGGACGACGCCGATCCTGTGGACGCTGAACCGCTTCGGCCGGCAGCGCTTCGTCGAGCTGAACCGGAACGTCGGCGCCATCACCGCGAAGGTGCTCACCCAGCGCCTGCGCCAACTGGAGCGCGACGGCCTGGTGGTGCGCACCTACCACCCGGAGGTGCCGCCCCGGGTCGAGTACGAGATCAGCGAACTGGGCCTCAGCCTCGCCCCGCTGTTCGCCGCCCTCACCGACTGGTCGGAGGAGCACCTGCCCGAGGTCGAGCAGGCCCGCGCCACCTTCGACGCGACCGGCAGCTGACCGCCCGGGGCGGGCCCGTCCGATCCTCCTCCCGTGCTGCCCGCCACCCGAGGATGCGGGCCCACCGCCCCGGCCGGACAGCGCCTTTCCACACCCCTGACAGTCCGCGGAACAACCCCTGACACCCCTGGCCGGGTCCTGACGCGCCGCACCAAAACATCCAGACCTACACGCTTCCGATCCCCCCATAACCCGCACCAACCGACCCAATCAACCCTCGCCCCTCACCCCATAACCCACTAACAACCAGACAGGTCTGTTTGCTATCCTCGTCGAGCGCGCGCCCGACCCCGTCGACACGACCTCGCCCGTGCCGACCGGAGCGCACCCGAGGGGGACAGATGAACCGGCCCGCCGCACAACTGCTCGACCCCCCGCCCGCACCGCACCGCGGCGTCCGGGCCCTACGCGTCCTGCTCGTCGAGGGCGACCCCGGCGCCGCCGCGCCCCTGCTGCGGGCCCTGACCCGCCAGGGCTACGCCGCCCGCGGTGTGGCCACCGGAGCCGCGGCCCTGCGCGACCACCCCACCGCCGATCTGGTCCTGCTCGACCTCGACCTGCCCGACCTCGACGGCCTGGAGGTCTGCCGCGGCATCCGCGCGGTCAGCGACACCCCGATCATCACCGTCACCGCCCGCGGCTCCGAACTCGACCGCGTCCTCGGCCTGCAGGCCGGCTCGGACGACTACCTGGTCAAGCCCTACGGCTTCCGCGAACTCCTGGCCCGGATGGACGCCGTCCTGCGCCGCACCCACCCCCGCCCCTCCCCCCGCCCCGTCCTCACCCACGGCCCCCTCCGCATCGACCCCGGCACCCGCCTCACCACCCTGCACGGCACCCGGATCGACCTCACCCGCAAGGAGTTCGACCTCCTCCACCTCCTCGCCACCCACCCCGGCACCGTCCTCCCCCGTCCCCAGATCATGGCCCGCGTCTGGTCCGACACCTGGTCCACCCGCGGCCGCACCGTCGACACCCACGTCAGCACCCTGCGCGCCAAACTCGGTCCCACCTGGATCGTCACCATCCGCGGCATCGGCTTCCGCCTCGGCCACCCCGCCTCCTGACCCGCCCCCCGCATCGCCCCGCCCCGCCCCTCAAGCCAGAGAAACCCAAAAAGCCCAGACCGGAAACCATCCGATCCGGGCCTCCACCGAGCCGCCCATGGGATTCGAACCCATGCCCTGCGCATGGCGAGTCCATCAGCGCTCGTGACGGCTGGTTCCGCAAAGCTCGCGCTTCTTCTGCCCATTCCGGACCGTCGACGCCTGGCGTCGGCAACGGCGGACAGAACCGGAGCTCTTCGACCTCGCCCGAGGAGACGGAGGGCAGCGGCTGCGACTCCGGCTGGTGCGTGACCTGAACCTGCCGCGCTCGGCCCACCAACTGGCGGACCACGGACAGTCAGGGCTGCAGCCCGATAGAGTGCGTGGCCGGTAGAGCGCACCCGGACCAACCGCATTCTCAAGGCCGTGACGGGGTGGACATGCGTGGAGCAAGACTCGACGACCGGTACCGCCTGGAAGCGATCCTGGGCTCCGGCGGGATGGGCCAGGTTTGGCGAGCCTTCGACGAACGGGTCGGCCGCCCGGTAGCGGTGAAGCTGCTGACGGGTGCCGACCCGGCGTCCGCCAGCATCGAGCGATTCGCCGCCGAGGCCAGGGCCGCCGGAAACCTCAGCAGCCCGCACATCGTGACCATCCATGACTTCGGCCGCACCGGACCCGAACAGGGCGGTGCGCCGTTCCTCGTCATGGAGCTCCTGGAAGGGCAGTCCCTGGAGGAGATCATCTCCCAAGGCGCGCTGCCACCGGTGGAGGACGCCCTCGACTGGACCCTGCAGGTGTGCACGGCCTCGCCACCGCCCACCGGGCCGACCTCGTCCACCGGGACATCAAGCCCGCGAACGCCATGCTCCTGCCCGGAGGCACCGTCAAGATCCTCGACTTCGGGATCGCCAAGCACCTGTATGAGGACCTCGCCCTCACCGGGACCGGCCACGTCATCGGTACGGCCGCCTTCATGGCACCTGAACAAGCCCGGGGCGACCGAAACATCGGCCCTTCCGCCGACCTCTACGCCGTCGGATGCCTGCTCCACACGCTCCTGACCGGCCAACCACCCTTCACCGGAGCACCGCTGGCCGTCCTCCACCAGCACCTGACCCGGCAGCCCCAACCCGCCAGCAGCCACCGCGCATCCATTCCGGCCGCGGTCGACGAACTCGTCTTTCAGCTCCTGGCGAAGGAGCCCGACGACCGGCCCGCAAGCGCCGCCCAGGTCATCGAGGCGATCGAGGCGCTGCTCGCCGTCCCCGCACAGCGCCCGCACTCCACGCCGCCCGCAAGGGTCACCCCGGACCTCTCCTCAGCCCCGACCAGGACCGCCTGGTGGGCGCAGCCCGAAGCGCCACACCCCCCGACGGCTCTCGACGCGCCCCCGGCCCGCACTCCGGCCAGCCCCGCACCTGCTCGGCGTGAGCCCGCACCTCTCGACGCCCCGCCGGAGCTGGAGCCGACGGCCGCACCCACGAAGCCGCGGACAGCGAGGAACGTCGCCGTGGGACGAAGCGTGCTGGCAGGTGCCGCGCTGATCGGACTTCAACTGGTCGCTTTCGCCTCCTGGTCGGTGCGCTGGACGGTCCCCGTTGCCATCGTCGTGGCCCTGCTTCTGGCCCTCGGAATGAAGCTCGACGTGCCCGGGGCCACGGACGAGGACGGCACGGGCGGGTTCTTCGTCTCCATGGGCGTGACCACGATCTCCTGCCTGCTGCTCCTGATCATCTCGCCGATGCCTTGGTGGGGCGTGCTGATCCTCAGCTGGGTGATGTGCCCCATCCTTTTGGGACTGCAAAAGCCGCTCGTTCGCGGACTCGGCCAGGCATTCGTGCGACACCGGGCCGAAGTTCAGATGGCAGTCAGCGCCGGGCTGGTGAATGCCGCGCTCGCAACCGGCCTCCTTGCTGGCACGCAACTGCCGGCCCTGATCACCGCTCTTCTCGGACTCCTCGCGTGGATGGCCGCATCCACCGTGCTGACCGTCCTGCTGCCGTTCCACACGTCCATCAGATCCCGCTCCGCCCGTCGGACCGAAACAGCCGGATAGAGCACGATGGCCGTCCCACCGGCACCCCGACCGCCGCCCGTACCCGCGCACCAGCCGCCACCGCCCGGACAGTACGGCGACGACAACGGCCAGCGCACCCGCAGCGGCCCAGACGGTGTTCTTCCGCATGACGCGGAGTCTGCCCGGCCCGTCGCGGGCACCCGGCCGGAAGCCGCCGGTTCCCGGTGCGGCACCGGCTGGATCGGCGGAGTGGCCACGGCGATCGATCGGTAGCGAAGGGGAAGCGCCCCCAGCCGCTTGCCCCTGCCTACGTCGCGCTTCCCCTCGTCATGCGGTTGCGGTGCGATCGCCCAGGCGCGCGGCACTACCGCCGAGGCCGGGAAGACGCAGGCGCCCGGAGCCGATGAGGCAGACGCCCCCGCCGACATCGACCGACCGGATGTCGTCCTTGTCGGCCACCACCTGCGCGTACAAGGTGGACGGCCGGTTCACGGCCTCGCCTTGACTGAGGGTGAGCTGGACGCCGGAGGCCAGGATCCGGTGGCGTACGAGGTGCGCGGCGAGCGGGCCGGCCGCCGATCCGCACGCGGGGTCCTCGGGGACTCGGTCGTAGGGGGAGAACATGCGGGTGACCGCGGTGTCGGAGCCGGTGAGGGCGAAGACGTTGATGCGGGCCCGACCCGGGCCGGCGGCTCGGCCCAGGGCAGGGAAGTCGGGGACGATGGCGCGCACTGCCTCGGGGGAGTCGGCCATCACGTACAGGTGTGGGATCCCCGCGTCGTACAGGGTGACGGGCAGCAGGCTCCGCTGGAGCCCGAGCACGGCGAGCAGCCCGTCGGCCTGGTCGTCCGGGACGGGTGAGACCTTCGGGATGGGCTGGCGCATCCATGCGGTGTACCTGTCCTGGTTCAGGCGACGGGTGGTGACCGGCACGATGCCGACGTTCGTCTCGATGTGCAGCGTGGTCTCGTCGGCGGCCTGTCGCCGGGCCAGGACGGCCGCGGTGCCGAGCAGCGGGTGGCCGGCGAAGTCCACCTCGGTCACGGTGGAGTACAGCTTTGCCCGGATGTCGCCGCCCGCCGAGGCGGGGCGCAGGAAGACGGTCTCGGAGAGGTTCATCTCCAGGGCGATGGCCTGCATCAGGTCGGGGTCGACCGCCGTGGTGTCGGTGAACACGGCAAGCTGGTTGCCCCCGAGCGCGATATCGGTGAACACGTCGGCGAGGTCGTACTGCACTGGCGCCCCCGGTTGCGGGTCGAGGAGAGCGGGCTGTCACGATCCCGTCCCTGGAGCGGAAGGGGCCCGGGCCCGCGGCAGCACGGGCGGCGCGGATTCCGGCGGGCCCGTGCCGTCCTGTCCCGGCTGGGCCGCCGAGGGTGTACGCAGTCGTGACCGTGATCCCGAGTGGTGGGCTCCCCCACGGTAGCGAACGGTTCATGGCGGTGCCGGAAATCTCCGCAACTCGCTGACGAGCACGGCTTCTTCGGGGCCCCGAGACCACTGCGGCCACCGTAGCGCGGACAGTCGCCGGTTACCGGCGGGAGGAGTACGTCCGCGTGCCGATCCCGTCGAGCAGAACGCCCGGCGGCGCCAGGCGGTCAACGGTCTCAAGCTGGTCGTCGGCCGTACCGCGCGGCGCGCGGCCAAGGCCGCCGTCGCGGAGATGCCTCCGTTCCGCCGCGTCACCCGGCCCGGGTCGACACCGGCCGCGCATGGCCACACCGCCGCGACCGATTCGACCAACGTCCGGCATGCGGGCGCTCAACAACCGACAGCCGCGAAGCCGAACGAACGGATCAGCGCCGTCCACGCAGCAGCTTTCCCCACGTCCGTCGCGCTCTGCGGGCCGCCCCCGCCCAAGAGGATGTCACCCGTTTTGTCACCTATTGTGCATTTGTGCATCGGATGCGCTGCTTCGGCGCGTCACGGGAGAGAGGGTCGTGCCGTGTCGGACAGCGCCGAGGCGGTCCACAGCCGGCTTGCCGAACTCGCCGCTCCGACGGCCGCCAGCCGAGTCATCGACCTGGGGTGCGGCGCCGGACCGACGCTTCTGGCGCTGAGCCGCGTGGCCCCCGAGGCCGTGTTGATCGGGATCGACAGGTCCGCGGATTTCCTCCGGCACGCCCAACAGGAACTCCAAGGTCACCTCGGCCCCGTGATGGCGCTCGCTGCGGATCTGCGGGCTCCGCTGCCGTGCCGGGATGAGAGCGCTGATGTCATCTTGTCGTACAACACCGTGGAGTGTCTGCCGGATCCGGAGCAGCTGCTGGCAGAGGTTGCACGGGTTCTTCGGCCGGGAGGGCGGGCAGTCCTTGCACACGTCGACTTCGATTCCGTAGTGATCACCGGCGCGGATGCGGACCTTGATCGGCGGGTCTGCCACGCCTTCGCGGATGACGTGCAGAGCTGGATGGATCGCGCGGACGGGCGGATCGGCCGCAAGCTGGGCCTGCTCCTCGCGCGGAGTGCGCTGAGGCTGGTGAGCGTCGAGCCGCTGTTGACCTGGTCGACCACGCTGTCAGGACACGCGAAGGCGAGGATCGACGAGATCCGCAAAGCGCTGCTGTCCGCAGACCGGCACGATCGAGGCGCGGTGAGCGCGGCTGAGGTGGAGAAGTGGTACGCGGCGGTGCGGGAGGCCGATCGCCTCGGCGGGTTCTTCTTCTCCGAACTGGCCTTCATCGCGGTCGCCGAGCGCCCGAGCGATGAGCGCCCGGTGGGCGGCACCGCTCCGTCGGCTCGCGATGCCGTCCTGCCCGGGCACGGGGATCGCTGGGCGGCGGCGCCTCCTGCCGCCACGTGACGGGCGGCTACGACACGGCGCGGCCCCGGCGCTCACCGTGCGTTCGATCGAATGAGCGGATTCGGCCACCGACTTCCGAGCCGCACGGAACCACGGAAAGCGGCGGAAGGGCTCTCGCGTGCTGATGACCAATCAGTTCCGTTGACCATCAATGCTGTTCGGGCGTTGTGGCGCCCAGTGCAGCCGTCCTTATTCGGCCTCCCGCCCGCGAGGACGTGGGATGATCGGCGTGCGGCGCCGATCGTCCACCTGGTGCGGTTGCTGTGCGATTCCCGCAGCCCGCCCTCTCACAGAAGTGGTCCTTCGTTCTATGGCTACGGTCCTCTCCATCGCCGACGCGGTGCGGCAGCGCTTCGCTCAGGCGATCTCCACCGCGTTCCCCGACGCCGCGGACAGCGACCCCCAGCTGCGACGAAGCGACCGCGCCGACTTCCAGGCCAACGGCATCATGAGCCTCGCCAAGCCCCTGCGGACCAACCCCCGCGAGGTGGCCACGCGCGTCCTCGAACACCTGACCGCGGACGAGATCCTCGCGGGCCTGGAGATCTCCGGCCCCGGATTCGTCAACGTCACGGTCACCGATGCCGCGATCCTGGAACGGCTGGCCGCCCGCGCCGCGGACACCCGACTCGGCGTCGGCGGCGCCGCCCAACCCGGCATCACGGTGATCGACTACAGCCAGCCGAACATCGCCAAGGAGATGCACGTCGGCCACCTGCGCTCGACGATCATCGGCGACGCACTCGTACGCGCCCTGGAGTTCACCGGCGAAAAGGTCATCCGGCGCAACCACCTCGGCGACTGGGGCACCCAGTTCGGCATGCTCATCCAGTACCTCCTCGAGCACCCCGACGAACCCGGCGACGACACCGAGCCGGACGACGCCGGCCCGTCGATGTCCCGCCTCAACCGCCTCTACAAGGCATCACGCGCCAAGTTCGACAGCGACGCCGACTTCGCCGACCGCTCCCGGCGGCGCGTCGTCGACCTGCAGGCCGGCGACCCGGAGACCGTCGCCTCCTGGCAGGGCATGGTCGACGAGTCGAAGGCCTACTTCGAGGCCGTCTACGCCCGCCTCGGCGTCCTCCTCGAAGACGCCGACGCCATCGGCGAGAGCCACTACAACCCCCGCCTCGCCGACGTCTGCGCCGACCTCGAAGCCTCCGGCGTGGCCGTCCGCTCCGACGGAGCCCTGTGCGTCTTCTTCGACGACATCAAGGGCCCCGACGGCGAACCGACCCCGCTCATCGTCCAGAAGAGCGACGGCGGCTACGGCTACGCCACCACCGACCTCGCCGCCATCCGCGACCGCGTCGGCCTGCTCGGCGCCGACCAACTCCTCTACGTCGTCGACAGCCGCCAGGCCCTCCACTTCCAGATGGTCTTCGCCACCGCCCGCCGTGCCGGCTGGCTCCCCGACAACGTCCGCGCCCTGCACCTGCCGTTCGGCACCGTCCTCGGCAAGGACGGCAAACCCTTCAAGACCCGCTCCGGCGAGACCGTCCGCCTCATGGACCTCCTCGACCAAGCCGTCGACCGGGCCCGCACCGTCGTCGCCGAGAAGAGCCCCCAACTCGCCCCCGAGGAACTCGAAGAACGGGCACGACAGGTCGGCATCGGCGCCGTCAAGTACGCCGACCTCTCCACCTCCCGCACCCGCGACTACATCTTCGACACCGACCGCATGGTCTCCCTCAACGGCGACACCGGCACCTACCTCCAGTACGCCTACGCCCGCATCCAGTCCATCCTGCGCAAGGCCCCCGAAAGCGTCACCCCGACCGCCCACCAGGACCTCGCCCTCGAGCCGGCCGAACGCACCCTCGGCCTCCTCCTCGACGAATTCGGCGCCACCATCGACCTCGTCACCGAGACGTTCGAACCCCACCGCCTCTGCGCCTACCTGCACAACCTCGCCGCGGCGTACACCACCTTCTACGAGCACTGCCCCGTCCTCAAAGCCCCCAACCCCGCGATCATGGAAACCCGCCTCCTGCTCTGCCAACTCACCGGCCAGACCCTCCGCCAAGGCATGGACCTCCTCGGCATCGGAACCCCCGAACGCCTCTGAGTCCAGGACGAAACAGGGTAGGGCCGCTGGATTCGTCCGGCGGCCCGCGCCAGGTGCAGCTCCCTGCCGGTAGATCCACCATGGGAAGAATTCGCGGAAATACTTCCGTTCCCGTGAGCGAATCTACGCCTCGTTGCAGTGGAGGTCCGAAACCGTCGTCGGCGCGGTCGGAGTCGCCACAGTGCACCTGCCCCTATGGCGCCAGCCGTCGAACGGCCGCGTGACCATGCGGCAGGTCCGGCCAGCTGTCACAACCGGCCTTGTTGACATTCCATCAACTACCTACTAAATAGCAGTAATTGCGCACCGCAGCGAGCGGATACCATCTGGGACCATGACGAACGCATCTCCTCGCCCGGGCGTACCCGACAAGCCCACCCTCGACGGTCTTGAGACCAAGTGGGCCCCGCTCTGGGACGAGCAGGGCGTATACGTATTCGATCGCTCCGCGGTCCGTGAGCATGTGTTCTCGATCGACACACCCCCGCCTACGGTCAGCGGCTCACTCCACGTCGGCCACGTGTTCAGCTATACCCAGACCGATGCCGTCGCGCGCTTCCAGCGGATGCGGGGCAAGCAGGTCTTCTATCCGATGGGCTGGGACGACAACGGGCTGCCTACCGAGCGCCGGGTGCAGAACTACTTCGGCGTCCGCTGCGAACCCTCTCTCCCGTACGACCCGGACTTCACGCCGCCGGAAAATCCCGGCAAGCAGCAGATCCCCGTCTCCCGGCGCAACTTCATCGAGCTGTGCGAGCGCCTGACGATCGAGGACGAGAAGGTCTTTGAGAGCCTGTGGCGCCGCCTGGGGCTCTCGGTGGACTGGGGGCACACGTACCAGACGATCGACGGCAACGCCCGGGCGGTGTCCCAGCGCATGTTCCTGCGCAACCTCGCGCGGGGGGAGGCGTACCAGGCCGAGGCGCCGACGCTGTGGGACATCACCTTCCAGACCGCGGTGGCCCAGGCCGAGCTGGAGGACCGCGAACGGCCCAGCGCGTACCACCACATCCTGTTCCGGGCCGAGTCCGGGCAGCCGCTGGAGATCGCGACGACGCGGCCCGAGCTGCTTCCCGCGTGCGTGGCCGTCGTGGCGCACCCGGAGGACGAGCGTTACCAGAAGCTGTTCGGCACTTCGGTGAGCACGCCGGTCTTCGGAGTCGAGGTACCGGTCCTCGCTCACCGCCTGGCGGACCCGGAGAAGGGCACCGGCCTGGTGATGGTGTGCACCTTCGGCGACACGACCGATGTGGTGTGGTGGCGCGAGCTCGACCTGGCCACCCGTTGCGTGCTCGGCCGCGACGGCCGCTTCCTGCCGGAGCCCCCCGCCGGTCTCGACACCGACAAGGCCACGGCGGCGTACGCGCGGCTGGCGGGTGCGACCGCTCACACCGCCCGTGAGCGGATCGTCGAACTGCTGCGCGCCGACGACGCGCTGGTCGGAGAGCCGCGGCACTTCAACCACATGGTGAAGTTCTACGAGAAGGGCGACAAGCCCCTGGAGATCGTCACCAGCCGTCAGTGGTACCTGCGCAACGGCGGCCGGGATGCCGAGCTGCGCGAGCAGCTTCTGGCGCGCGGCCGGGAGCTGGCGTGGCACCCGGAGCACATGCACAACCGCTACCAGTCGTGGGTGGAAGGTCTGGCCGGCGACTGGCTGATCAGCCGTCAGCGCTACTTCGGGGTACCGGTGCCGGTGTGGTATCGGTGCGACTCGGCGGGCCATGCGACCGACGAGTTGATCGTGCCGTCCGAGGATGCGCTGCCGATCGATCCGACCAGCGACGTGCCGCCGGGGTTCACCAGCGACCAGCGGGACGCGCCCGGTGGCTTCACCGGCGATCCGGACGTGATGGACACCTGGGCGACCTCGTCCCTGACCCCGCAGATCGCCGGCCGCTGGGGTTCCGACGACGACCTCTTCCAGCGGGTCTATCCCATGGACCTGCGTCCGCAGGCCCACGAGATCATCCGCACGTGGCTGTTCTCCACCGTGGTCCGCTCTGAGCTCGAACACGGCGAACTGCCCTGGGGCAACGCTGCGATCAGCGGCTGGATCCTCGACCCGGACCGCAAGAAGATGTCCAAGTCCAAGGGAAACGTGGTCACCCCGCTGGATCTGCTGGACCAACACGGGTCGGACGCTGTGCGGTACTGGGCGGTGTCGGCCCGCCCCGGCACGGACACCGCCTTCGAGGTCGCGCAGATGAAGATCGGGCGCCGCCTGGCGATCAAGGTCCTCAACGCGACGAAGTTCGTCCTCGGCCTGGGTGCGGGCGCACCGCACGCCGAGGTCACCGAACCGATCGACCAGGCCCTGCTCGCCCGGCTCGCACAGGTCACGACCGAGGCCACGGCACTTCTGGAGGGGTATGACTACGCCCGTGCGCTTGAAGTCACCGAGCGGTGCTTCTGGGCCTTCTGTGACGACTACGTCGAGCTGGTGAAGGACCGGGCCTACGGTGACAGCGGCGATGCGGGGGCCGAGTCGGCCCGGGCCACCTTGTCGCGGGCTCTGTCGGTACTCCTTCGGCTGCTCGCGCCGTACCTCCCGTTCGCGACCGAGGAAGCGTGGAGCTGGTGGCAGGACGGGTCCGTTCACCGCGCCCAGTGGCCCGCCGAAGCGTCGGCCGAGCTCTCGTCCAAGGGCGACGCCGGCCTGCTCGACGTCGCGGCGAGCGCGATCACGGCGATCCGCAAGGCGAAGAGCAGCGCCCAGCTGTCCATGCGGGCGGAGGTGGCCAAGGTGACCGCCCGGGGGCCGGCCGAGCTGCTGGCCGCTCTGCAGAGGGTCGCGCCGGACGTGCGTTCCGCCGGCCGCGTCGCTGAGCTGATCTTCGAAGCGGCCGAGAGCGAGGATCTCGCCTACGAGATCGTCCTGTAGTACTCGACGGTCGACGGCGGTGGCGGCTCGAAACGGAGCCGCCACCGCCTTTTCCGTTGCAGGGATGGATAGTTGGTAACAGCCGGACTCCCGCACTCTGGCCAGAAGGGCCGGTTCCGGCGCCCGTACGCGCCCTCGTGCACCCGCGTGCTCATGGCCCCGGAGGGTTGGAGCAGCCTCGTTGTGGTACGTCGCGCGTCACCGCGCGCAGGCTCGGAGAAGCCGGGCGGCTGCGCTTCCGACAGCGGGAGGTGCCCTGGGCAAATCGCTGTACGAGATCCCTCGACGAAGACCACCTACCTCCTCGACCCCGCCAACGTGGCGGAGTTCGAGGCGGACCCGTCGCAGCTCGACGGCGGCGCGGACATCGTCTTCGTGCTGCCCTCCGCGATGCTGTGCGAGCAGGTGCCGGTGGTGCCGGGCAACGCCTCGGCCGACCCGTCCATCCCGATCTCCGACCCCGACGGTGACCGCCGCTGGCTGCTGACCCGGGCACCCGTCGGAGCGAAGCTCCTCGGTTCGACCGGCGACGGCCGTCTGCTCCTCCCGGCCGCCGGAAGCGTTCACGCAGCGACCCCCGAAGCCGTCACCGTGCTGGCCCGCGTACACGCGGCCTTCCCCATCAGCCTCGACGAGGCCGCCACCGACGTGGAACCGAAGACCGCGGAAATGGCAGTCGCCGACCTCGTCGTCGCCGGCCTCATCACCCGGGTGCCCAACCTCCTGTGACGCGAACGCCTGATCCCTCAGCGGAGCCCTGACCCAAGCGCCGCTCCACAGCCGGGGGGGGGGGGGGGGGGGGGGGGGGGGCGCCCCCCGGCCGCGGGGGGGGGGGGGGGGGGGGGGGGGGCGGGGGGGGGGGGGGGGGGGGGGGGGGGGTACCCCCCCCCCCCCCCCCCCCCCCCCCCCCCCCCCCCCCCCCCCCCCGCCCCCCCCGCCCCCCCCCCCCCCCCCCCCCCCCCCCCCCCCCCCCCCCCGGCTGGTCTGCTGGACGAGGCCGGGATCGGTGCCCTGCGGCGGGGTGACACACCGGCGGCGAGGCGCTTGCTCAAGCGTTGGCCAGCCACAGGCCCTTGTACTGGATCTCGGGGTGCCGGTGGTCCCTCGTGGTGGTACCGGCCGGGGCGTAGCCGCAGGACCGCAGCAGGTCCGCCGTCGTGCGCTGGTCTCGTTCCTCGTTGTAGACGCCGATGATCAATCGGCCGCCCGGGGCGACGACATGGTCCAGCAGATGGGCCACGTACGCTCCCCGCAGGTCCGCCGGCACGTAGTCCACTCCGGTGCGGACGGCGTCGAAGCGGTGGGGAGGCTTCCAGCCCATCGCGTTGGCCGTCCAGATCCGATGTGCCCATTGCGGGCAGCGGGTTCGGGCGAGGTCGGCGAGGGCGGGGGAGATCTCCACCCCGTAGGGCTCGATGGTGATCCCGGCCTCGGCCGCCCAGTCGGTCAGGCTCTCCATGAGGTGGCCGTTGGCGCATCCGATGTCGAGGAACGTCCCACCGTGGGGCGGGAGCAGGTCGACGAGCAGGCTGCGGGCTTCTCGCCAGCGGCTCTCGTCACCGCTGTGGCCGGACTGGGCCCGCGGGTTGTCGCCGTTGAGGTAGGCCTGTTCGATGACGCCCCGGACGGCGGCGTGCCACTCGGTGGCCGTGATGTCGCCCGCCCGGTACGCGTCGTCGATGGGTGCCAGATCCCTCCAGCCCCGCTCCTTCGCGCTCGCGATGTCCTCGACGTCGTGACTGGCCGGACGGCGCTTGCTGGGGTCCATGCGTGTTCCTTCCCTGTGCGCTGACGTTGGTGCCTTGCCGGCAGGTGGACGTCCAGCCCCCTCGAAGAGTCCGGATCAGCCGCGCGGCCTCCCTGCGCGACCGGCCAACGAGCGCCGGTACGGCGGGGGAGGCGGCGAATCGAGTCCACGTGGCGCCATTCCCCGGTCCTCCCGGTCGAACACGCAGAACTCACCAGGGCCGGTGAGTTCGCCCGGTTCAGGTCGGCGTGAGCGGGACACCACTGCTCCACCCGAGTGTCGTGCGCTCCGGGAAGGGCGGCCTTGACGGTGTCGTCGACCAGCCGCTGCGTGATCCGTTCGGTGTCCGGCGCCGCCACCCGAGCCGTTCGGTGAGCGGCCAGCACTGCCAGCGAGGCGTTCAACGAGCACCACCAGTCGTCCGGCGGCTCCTGATCGACGGTCACCACCGCGGCCCCGACCGTCCGGCGCTTGCGCACCACGCTTCGCCGGTCCGGCCTCGTGCCGAGGCTCTGCTCCACCTGGTCCAGGATGTGATCGACGGGCTCCCGCCGGGGGTCCTGGTCTACCGTACGCGGCTGGCGTCGGTGCCTGCAGCGGGGCGACACCGGTCAGCTCCCGTGCCCGCTCGGCGAGGAGCGGGGCGGGTTCTGGGTAGCACCCGCGGTCAACGGCCTGGAGCATCTCCGCAATGGCGATGAGCTGCCCCACGCGGTCGGCCGGGGTGTCGAGGATGTCGGCGAACTCCGTACGGATGCGGTCCGCGACGGCGGGCACGAGGAGACTGCTGACTCACAGGACCGCAGGGTCGTAGCCGACCGGCAGCTGGACGCCAGCGAGACGGTGGTTCGCCGACCCGGCTGCTTTCGCCGGTGAACGCCTGGTGGGTGAAGCCGACCCAGGTGGCGACGCCGTACCCCCGATACGGCCGGCCTGCGCGAAGTCCTCCAGCACGGCGAACGCGGCACGGAGGTCGTGGTGCGGCTGCTGCCGGTCGTGGGCGGACCGTTCGGGGTGGTGAACGAGGACGATGTCGGCACGACCGAGGACGGTGGGGACGCTGGCCACGTCCTTGACCTCCGGGCCGGCAGCTTCGGCGAGTTCCCCGATGCCGACCGGGTCTCCGGTCAGCAGGGCTTGCAGGACGGGCTCGACCCGCGCGGAGAAGTCCCACGCGGTTCCGGCGGCGAACAGGGTGACGGTCCGGGCGGGGTGGGGTCGCTGGTGAGCTCGGCGCGAGGAGCGGTGATCCGCACCTTGATCTCCGGCTCCACGGGGAGGGCGTCCACGAAGGGCAGGGACGGGGCCGGGCGGCCGAAGTGGGTGGTGCCGGAGGCCGTCGCCCAGCGGTCGACCAGGTCAGGGTCCGACAGTGCGGCGAGCATCGCGGCTCTCAGATCGGCCAGGCACCCGGCCTTCTCGTCCGCTCCGGCGTGGAGCGGCACGTCCTTCCGCACGGCGGCACTCTCGTGCAGTTCATCCGCGAGCCAGCCCAGGAGCGTGGCGCCGGTCTGGGCAGCCGAAGGCGCCCACGGTGCGCCCGGTCGGCAAGCGGGTCCAGCCCGGGCGCCAGCCGAAGAGGAAGCGGAACGGCAAGTAGTCGGCGGGCTCCGGGTGGCCGGATGCCGGGGTCAGGTCTTCTGCCCGACTTGGCGGTGGTCCGTCTCGTCGGGTCCCCGGGCAGGCGGCGGAAATTCCGTTGCCCGCCCGGGCCGACTGGCGATTCCATGACCAAATGGAGATGACAACTCCCTCGGCTGTCAGCAGCTTTCACCGTGACGGCTACTGCGTTGTGCCCGATGTCCTCACCGCCGAGCAGGTGGACCACTGGCGTTCGGCGCTCGCGCGGCACGTTGCGGCCCAGCCGCCCGAGTCCGGCCGCACCGGCCCGTACTTCCTGTGGCCGGCCCTCGCCGACCATGCCGACCTGCGCGCCCTCTACGAGGAAAGCGGCATCGGCGACGCCGTCCGCGCGTTTCTGCGGCCCGACCTCGCCCTGCCGGCCCCGGAGGTCGCCCAGTTGGCGCTCACCCTGCCGCCACACCTGCACCATCCCGGCGCCCCGCACATCGACGGCCTCACCCCCACCGAGGACGACGGCCGCCCCGGCACGTTCACCGTCCTGGCCGGCCTCCTCCTCACCGACCAGCGCCAGCACGACCGCGGCAACCTCTGGGTCTGGCCGGGCACGCACCAGAGCACGGCAACGTGGCTGCGCCACCACGGCGCGGACGCGCTGCGCGACGCCACGCCCTACCCGCCCGTGGACCTGCCCGCCCCGCTCCAGGTGACCGGCACGGCCGGAAGCCTGGTCCTCGTCCACTACCTGCTCGCCCACAACATCGGCGGCCACTTCGGCACCGCCGACGACGAGCGCCGCGAGACCGTGTACTTCCGGCTGCGCGCCGCCGGCCACCGCGAACGCTGGCGCGAGGTTGTGACGGACCCGCTGTTGGAGTTCGCGCTGTCGGTTCAGACGGGAGGCTCGCTCCGTCACATAGACCCCTCTCGGCACTCGACAGCTTCCCGGAGCAGCCAGTCGGCCCGCTCGAGGTAGCCCGGAAGCCGGGAGGTCACCTCTGCTGGCGCTGGCCGCGGGCCGCCGTTGTGCTCGCTCCCGCCCGAGGCTGCCAGGCCGAGCACAGCGACGGGGCTGCCCTGGGGCTTGGAAGTCATCTCATTCGGATTCGCAAGTTGCTCGCACGACGATCGTGGAGCGCTTGGTGCCGGACGAGTTGTGGGAGCAGTTCCAACTGGTGGTGCCGACCGCGCCGAGCCGGCCGCGGGGGGGGTGGCCGGCGCCGCTACGGGAACCGCGAGGTGTCGGCGGCGACCGTCTCCGTCGCCACGTCGGGGTGCACCTGGTCCCAACTGCCGCCCTGCTTCGACCCGTCCGGGCCCACCGCGCACCGCCGCTCCACCGAGTGGGGCAGGGCCGGGGTCCGGGCCGGGCTCCACCGCGTCGTCCTGGACGAGCTCGACGCGCAAGGCGAGTCGGACTGGTCGCGGTGCGCGGTCGACTCGGTGAACACACGAGCCCTGAAAGGGAGATCCGACAGGGCCGACCCTCGTCGACCGGGGCAAGTACGGGTCGAAGACCCACCTGCCCACCGGAAGCACCGGCCCGCCCCTGCCACTCGCCGTCCCCGGTGCCAACCTCCACGACAGCCAGGCCCCGACACCGCTCGTCGATGCCGTCCCACCGATCCGCTCGCGCCGCGGACCCAGGCGTCGCAGACCCGGCAAGCCGCACGCCGACAAAGCCTACGACCACCGCTTCATCCGCTCCCACCTGCGACGACGACAGACCCAGGCCCACATCGCCCGCCGGGGCACCGACTCCTTCCAGCGCCTCAGCCGCCGCCGGGCGATCGAACACACCGCGGCCTGGTGCGGCACCTCCCGCCGACCGCACCGCCGCTACGCACGCAAGGCCGACCACTTCACCGCCTTCGCCAGCATCGCCGCCGCCCTCATCCGCACCCGCCGACTCCCCAAATGAGATGCCTTCCAAGCACCGTACGGGGATCGGGCCATCAGGCCACCGGGTCCGTCGTCGTCTCGGCACCGCTGCTCAGACCCTCCTGCCCCGACGTGGGCAGCAAGCGATCCTGCCACGCCTGGAAGATCCGATCCCGAAAGGCCGGCCACCTCTCCTGCCGGTCAGGAACGCTCAGGAGCACGGCCCCTACCCACCACAGCGGTCGAGCTAGAACCAGCTTCACCCAAGACGAACCGGTCCGTCCCGAGAGCCGCCGCACAACGGTCCGGCCTACCGCAACGAGAACCGCACTGACGCCGAGTCCTACGAAACTGAGATCTCCGAGCACCACTGGAAACCCCTCCCAGGGGCTTCCGGCGTGCCAGCTCCGGGAATGTCTGCAGCTCGCTGCTGCGGGCGACGGTTTATCTGACGTTGTATCAGAATGCCATATCAGGTGTGCACGGTCGGGGCCGCACCGGGTGCCCACCGGAGCGTCTGCGGCGTGGCGGTCTGCAGATAGGCGAAGTAGGGCGGCTGGAGCAGGTGGGCGGGCATCCGGACACTCGTCCCTCGGCTGATGATCCTCTCCCCTTCCCGGTGCGTGACGAGACTGTTGTGATCGCACCGGGCGCTGTACAGGATGTCAACGCCGCCACCGAAATCGTCCGGTACCAGGAATTGGAGCTTGCCTCCCCCGTAGGCGATCATGTCGTTCTCGACGAGCAGGACAGGAGTACCCGGCGCTCGCCCGGGAAGCGTGAACACGTTTCCTCGAACAACCTTGCAGCGCCTGCCGTTGCCCGCGCACCTGATCTGGATCGCGAGTCGAGGCTTCGCGGGCTCCCACGACTTCGCCAGGCCAGCCTGCCGTTCGCGTTCCTCCCTGACCAGCTTGTCGCGGAGGCGCGACCTGCGCCGCTGATGCTCGTTCGAACCGTCCAGGATCGCTCGCAGCGCGTCTTCCAGCCCTCTTCCGTCGGTCTCCCAGGTACGGCGACACGACTCCGGAAGCTCAGGGATAAGTGGTTCAACGAGAGGGCGGATTTCCGGAACCCCTCGGGCGTCAAGCGCTCCGACGAGCTGCTCCAAGAGGGCGTCGGATGCGGCGGCGAGCACCATGTCGGCAAGCTCGACCACGGACTCCGGCAGAGGGGGCCGTGGCGGTATTGGAATTCCGGGAACCCGCAGTGGGGGCTGACCTCCTGATTCATGCACGTGCGACCCCAACTGCCCGACCGACGTTCCCCGGTGGCCCGAACAGCCGGGCACCCGGCTTGAAGGTGCTCATGACCATGAGCGTATGCGTCGCCCCGAACACCGGTCGAGTCGCCGCCCACAACCGCCCTTCCGATGAAATCACTTATGGCAATGGCTAGTTGTCTTCCCACTGCGATCGACCGCGTTGACGACAGCACTGCGGTGGACAAGCTTCGCGACAGGCACCCCGCATTGTGGGTCCACTGGCACGGCGCGCTTCGCGCCGAACTCCCGGCGCCCCCGTCAGCCCCGAGGCCCGAGCGGACGCTCGACACCGGAACCAGCAGCGGATCACGAACGAGAAGCGCGCCGCAGCCCTTCCCCGGCCAAGGGGCCCGATCCGGTGGGGCGAGGACAGTGGGGCCGCCAGCCACACGGACCGAGCCAAGCCCTCAACGAATGCGGCTCCGTCGCGTGCTTCTGCCGAAGCTCGATGACCTTCTCGACGGGGACGTTCGCCATGTCGGTGGGCAACACCATCCGGACAGCCAGTTCGCCGAGCACCGCCGTCACCGGATCGTCGGCCTTGGGAGGTCGACCGCGCAGCAGCACCCTGCTGATCCGCTCGGTGCTCCACTCCTCGTTCGCCGCGTGGGCCGCGATCTGGTCCGTCGTTGGCAGCAGGCGGTTGCGGCGGGCCAGCTCGTCGGTGAGGGCGCACTTGTAGACCCAGGCGAGCATCGGGTCCATCGAGATCCAGGTGCCCAGCGGGTTGCCGCCCTCGTATGTCGGCCGATCCGTATTGATCGCCAACCCCTCCTGAACGAGCGCTTCGCGAAGGTTCGGGGACACCTCCTTCCAGTACAGGTGGGCAACGTGTCCGGGCGGCCGATCGTCGTGCTGGGTGCGCACCACCGTCTGGGGAACGTAGGCGTTGGTGCGGCGTAGCGCCGGCGTGCACGCTCGCTGCACGGTTGTCCACCGGTAGCGATCATGGGGCGCCCTCAGCGCACGCAGGCCGGACAGCAAAGGCCAAGGAAAAGAAAAAGGCCCAGGTCAGGGGCTATCTGACCTGGGCCTTGACTGAGCCGCCTATGGGATTCGAACCCATGACCTACGCATTACGAGTGCGTTGCTCTGGCCAACTGAGCTAAGGCGGCACCGCTGCCAGTGACCCGGCCCGTGAGGGCAAGGGTCGCATCGGCAACGCGCGCCAGTCTACACAGTTTCCGGGGGTGATCCGTACGCGGTGGCCGGGCCGGTGCAGCTGGGAGGCCGCGGCGGGCGGGGCGGGCGGGTCAGGCGGAGGAGACGGCGAGCTTGGCGGCGAAGCCGGCGAAGAGGACGGCGACGGAGGAGGTGAGGCCGGCGGAGAGGCGCTTGCGGCGGCGGAAGGCGTTGGCGAGCGTGGTGCCGGTGAAGATCAGCAGGGAGAGGTAGAGGAAGGAGAAGGCCTGCAGGACGCCGCCGAGCAGGGCGAAGGAGAGGACGGGGGCGCCGTAGGAGGGGTCGACGAACTGGGTGAAGAAGGAGAGCAGGAAGAGGATCGCCTTGGGGTTGAAGAGGCTGATCATCAGCGCGCGCCGGAACGGCCGCTCGCCGGCCGTCGCGACGGCGGCGTCCTCGGCGGGGGCCTCGGCCAGGGCGCGTTCGCGCCACATCTGGCGGGCCGCCCGCAGCATGCCGTAGCCGATCCACAGCAGGTAGGCGGCGCCGCCGAACTTGACCACGGCGAAGACCGCGGGGTTGGCCCGGAGCAGGGAGGCCGCGCCGAGGGAGGTGAGGCTGATCAGGACGAGGTCGCCGAGGAAGACGCCGCAGGCCGCCCGGTAGCCGGTGCGGACGCCCCGGCGGGCGGCGACGGAGAGCACGTAGAGGGAGTTGGGTCCGGGCAGCAGGACGATGGCCAGTGCGCCGAGGACGTAGGTGGCCAGGTCGTGGACTCCGAGCACTTCGGTCTCCAGGGAGCGGGCAGGCGGGGGACGCCGATGAGGCTGCGCCATGCTACCCGCCAGCTCCGTCGGCCCGAAACACTCCTGTCAGTCGCTCGCCCCGCCCACCCCCCCGGCCCACCCGGATCAGTCCTTGCAGACCTTCCCGTTCGCAGGCGCCTGCCCGCCGAGCAGGTAGTCGTTGATCGCGTCGTCGATGCACGCGTTCTGCCGCTGGTACGCGGTGTGCCCGTCGCCCTCGTAGGTGAGCAGCCGCCCGGCCTCCAGCTGCCCGGCCAGCGACTTCGCCCAGGCGTACGGGGTGGCCGGGTCCCGGGTGGTGCCGACGACCACGATCGGGTCGGACCCGGCGGCGCGGACGGTGTGCGGGGCGCCGGTGGCCCTGTCGGGCCAGTACGCGCAGCTGAGCGCCATCCAGGCCATGTTGCGGCCGAAGTGCGGGGCGGCCTTCTCGAAGGCCGGGACGGCCGCGGCGACCGCGGCCGGGTCGGCGAACGGGGCGGGCAGGTCGAGGCAGTTGACCGCCGAGTTGGCGTACATCAGGTTGTCGTAGCTGCCGTCGGCGTTGCGCCCGTAGTAGCTGTCGGCGAGCTTGAGCAGCCCGCTGCCGTCCCCCGCCTGCGCGGTGGTCAGCGCCTCGCGCAGGTAGGGCCAGAGCGACTCGGCGTACATCGCCTCGGCGACGCCGGTGAGCGCCTGGGGCTCGGTCAGCGGACGGTTCTGCTCGGTGGGCAGCGGCTTCGCGTCGAGCTGCGCGAACAGCGCGGTGAGCTTCTTCCCGGCCTCCTCGACGCTGCGCCCGACGGGGCAGTCGTCGCGCTTGGCGCAGTCCTTGGCGAACGCCGTCCAGGCGGTCTCGAAACCACCCGCCTGGGTGAGGTTGCCGGTGGCAGCGTCCAGCGAGGGGTCCATCGCGCCGTCCAGGACGACCTTGCCGACCTTGCCGGGGAACAGGCCCGCGTACGTCGCGCCGAGGAAGGTGCCGTACGACTTGCCGACGTAGTTGAGCTTCCGGTCGCCGACCAGTTCCCGCAGCACGTCCATGTCGCGGGCCGCCTCCACGGTGGAGACGTGGCCCAGCAGGTCGCCCGCCTCCGCCCGGCAGCCGGCCGCGAGCTCCTTGTCGGCCGTCACCACCGCGTCGATCTCGCCCTGGTCGTCGGGGGTGAGGTCGACGGTGGTGTACGCGTCCATCCGGTCGCCGGTCAGGCAGGTGATCGGGGCCGAACGCCCGACCCCGCGCGGGTCGAAGCCCACCAGGTCGTAGTCGGAGCGCACCCCCGCGTCGTAGCGCGCCGCGACCCGCTCCAGGTAGTCGACCGCCGACCCGCCCGGCCCGCCCGGGTTGAGCAGCAGCGAACCGACCCGGTGCGCCGGGTCGCCCGCGGGCTTGCGCACCACCGACAGCTCCACGTCCCGCCCGCCCGGGTGCGCGTAGTCCAGCGGCACCTTGAAGGTCGCGCACTCGAAACCGGAGTCGCACGCCCGCCAGCTCAACTTCTGCGCGTAGTACGGGTCGAGGCCGGCCGGCCGCTGGACCGGCAGCGGCTCCAGCGGGGTGGCTCCGGACGGGGGCGCGCCGGTCGCCACGCTGTCGGTGGAGCTGTCCGGGCTGCCGGACGGGGTGCCGGACGAGGTCGGGTGCCCGGAGCTGCAGCCCGCCAGCAGCAGCGACAGGGCGGCGGCCAGCGCGGCGGCGGACACCGACCGACGGCTCCGGGCGACTCTCATGAAGGTGGGTCCTCTCCCCTGGGAAACGGTGCGGCAGCCGGGGCCGACACCGGGAGGCCGAGCCTAGCGGGCGGCACCGCCACGCCCGGCGACCCGCTCCGCGCACCACCCCGCCCGGCCGACCGGCACACCGCCGATCGCACCACGGCCCACGCCGAACGGCCCAACCCCGGCCCCACGCCGAACGGCCAACCCACCCCCCTGAGAAACGGCCCAACCCGCCCCCCGACAGAGGGCCTGCTACTTGGCCAGCCCCTCCGCCAGGTACTGCACCGCGACCCGCACCAGCCGCAACCGCTCCCGCTCCGGCGTGTAGTCCTGCACCACCTCCGAAGTCCGCACCTGGGCACGCGACTTGGCGCCCTGCAGCGCCGCCTGCACCGCCCGCCCGGACGCCAGCCCGTCCGTGTCGCGCTTCGCCGCCGCCAGCAGCAGCCGCGCCGTCACCGCGCCGGGCGCCTCCGCCGCCGCCCCGGCCAGCGCCCGCGCGTCGTACCGGCCGGAGACCGCCGCGGCCGCCCCGTACAGGTCGGGCCGGGCCAGTCCCGCCGCGGCCGCGCAGGGGGCGCCGCCGTCCACGCCGAGGACGCTCCAGCCCGCGGGGCCGGGCGGCAGGGTGCGGAAGGCCGCGCCGACGGCCGAGCGCAGCGCCGCGTCGTCCGCGACCGCCTGCGGGGCGGCCGCCACCAGGTCGCAGGGGTGGCCGGTGCCGCCGGGCGCCTCGGGGGCGACCACCACGAACGGGCGCGCCTTGCCCTGCTGCACCGCCGACGCCACCCCGTCGAACACGTCCGGCAGGTCGGCGTCGGCGGTCCGTCCGGGCGTCCCGGAGTGCAGCACGATCACCGGGAACCGCTCCGCCGGGCTCTTCCCGTACTCGGCCGGCAGCCACACCCGCACCGTCCGCGACCGCCCGTTCGGCCCGGGCACCGAGCCCTGCATCAACTCCCCGCCCGCCGCACGGCCCACGCTCGCGAACGCCACCGCCGAAGCCGAGGGGGCGACGGCAGCGGACGGGGCCGGAGCCGAGGGGGCCGACGGCGAGGACACCGGCGGGGGCGCGACCCGGTCCGCGCTGCCCGCCTCCGCCGCGACCGCCCGCACCGCCCCGCGCCCGCCGCGCTCCCCCACCAGCACCGCCACCCCCAGCGCGCTCACGCACGTCAGGCACAGCGCCGCGGCGAACGCCCGCACCAGCACCGGCCGCACCTCCGCCGCCAGCTCGTACGTCTGCGCGGCCCGCAGGTCCCGCCAGCGCACCATCGCCGACCGGGCGAGCCAACTGCCCGCCACCACCGCCACCAGCAACGACAGGACGAGGAGCGAACGGGGCATGGGACGCACCACCTCGGGGAAGGACCGGCCGCCGGACGCGGGCGCGTGGTCAGTGCACAGGGTGCAAGACCAGGTGCCCACTCGCCCGGGGGCGGTACGGGCGTCTCCGCACGTTCACTCGAACGAGCGACGACCGGACGGCCCCGGGCACCCGCACCCTCCCGAGCCCCGGGCCGCTCGACCCACCGGCGCGCTCAGCCCGCCCGCAGCGCCACCGTCATCGCCTCCACCGCCAGCAGCGGGTCCACGTTCCGGTCCAGCGCCCGGCGGCAGGCCAGCACCGCCTCGATCCGGCGCAGCGTGTTCTCCGCCGCGCCCTGGCCCGCGACCCGCTGCAGCGCCGGGCGCTGGTCGTCGTTGGCCAGTGCCCCGCCCGCACCGAACTGGAGGGCCAACACGTCCCGGTAGAAGCCCAGCAGGTCGCCCAGCGCCACGTTCAGCGTCTCGCGGCGGGTCCGGGTGGCCCGGCTCTTCTGCCGCTTCTCCAGCTCCTTCACCGCCCCGGCCATGCCGCGCGGCGCCCGGCTGCCCTCCGCCGCGCCGTACGCGGCCCGCAGGTCCTCGGTCTCCCGGGCGTCCTGGGTCTCGGCCAGCGCCTCGGCGTCCGCCTTCGCGGTGTCCACCAGTCGCTGCGCGGCCGCCAGGCAGCCGCCCAGGTCGGCCACCTCCAGCGGGATCCGCAGCACCTCGGCCCGGCGCGCCCGGGCCTGCTCGTCCACCGCGAGGCGCCGCGAGCGGTCGATGTCGCCCTGCCCGGCCAGCGCCGCCACCCGGGCCGCCTCCGGCTCCACCCCGTCCCGCCGCACCAGCATGTCGGCGACCGCCTCCGCGGCGGGCGTGCGCAGCACCAGCAGGCGGCAGCGCGAGCGGATCGTCGGCAGCACGTCCTGCACCGAGGGCGCGCACAGCAGCCACACCGTCCGCGGCGAGGGCTCCTCGACGCCCTTGAGCAGGGCGTTCGCCGCCGCCTCGGTCAGCCGGTGCGCGGCGTCCACCAGGATCACCGACCAGCGGCCGCCGGTCGGGTAGCTCGCCGCCCGCAGCACCAGGTCGCGCATGTCGCCGACGCCGATCGACAGGCCGTCGGTGCGCACCTGCTTCACGTCCGCGTGGCTGCCCGACAGCACGGTGTGGCACCCGTCGCAGAACCCGCAGCCCGGCACGCCGCCCAGCTCCAGGTCCGGACTGGTGCACTGCAGCGCCGCCGCGAACGCCCGCGCCGCCGTCACCTGCCCGGCCCCGGGCGGCCCGGTGAACAGCCACGCGTGCGTCATCAGCGAGGCGTTGCCCGCCGGGGTCTCCCCCCGGCCCGCCAGCACGCTCGCCCGGGCCGCCCGCGCCGCCGCCTGCAGCTGCTCGACCACCCGGTCCTGCCCCACCAGGTCGTCCCAGACACTCACGCCGCGCTCCTCGTCACCACTGCCACCTGCTGCCACCGCCCCGCCGAGCCTAACCCCGCCCGCGGACAACCCGGACGCAGCGGGCGCCGTACGCCGACGAGGCCGCGACGCGGGCAGTGACCTGCCGTCCCGTCGCGACCTCGTCGCACGCGCCGCGCGCCTCCGCCCGGTGCTCGGACGGTCAGTCCTTGCGCCGCCGCCAGCCACCCTTCTTCGGCTGCTCGTCCGTCCCGCCCTCCGGCTCGTCGGCCTCCCAGCGGGCCCACTCCTCGCGGGAGCCGAGCAGGCTGTCGGTCAGGCTGGGCAGGTCGTCGAGCGGCGTCTCCTCGGCCCACTCCGGCCGGGGGCGCAGCTCGCGGGTCCGCGCGGAGTCGTCCTCGTCCCGGAACAGGCCCCTGGGCACCCGCGCGGTCGGATCGTCCGCCTTGGGCAGCACCGCCGTCTCCTCGACGTCCGCACCGCCGTCCTCGACCACCGGAAGCACCGCGGTCTCGTCGACCGCCGGAGCGACCGCCGGAAGCACCGCGGTCTCGTCGACCGCCGGAGCGGTCGCCGGGGCACCCGGCGCGGGCTTGGGCAGCTCGCGAGTGGTCTCCGTGTCCGCCGCCCCCCTGTCCGAGACCTTCGGCAGCACCGCGGTCTCGTCGGCCACCGGCACGGCGGCAGGAGCAGCTTCCGCAGCGGACGCCGCCTCCGCAGCGGTCGCCGCCTCCGCAGCCCGCCGCGCGGCCTCCGCCCGCTGCAGCGCCTCCTCGGCGCGCCGCCGCTGCTCCTCCCGCTGCAGCTCGCGCTGCCGGGCGAACTCGACCCGGGCGGCCTCCTCGGCCGCGGCCTTGCGGGCCGCCTCCGCCGCCGCCTCGGCCCGGGCGGCCTCCTCGGCGCGCCGCTTCGCGTCCTCCTCGGCGCGGCGCGCGGCCTCCGCCTCGGCGGCGATCCGGGCCTCCTCGGCGGCCTTGCGGGCGGCCTCGGCCTCGGCCCGGGCGGCCTCCTCGGCGGCGAGCCGGTCCTTCTCGGCCTGCTCGGCGCGCAACTGCTCCAGCAGTTCGAGCCGCTTGCGCTCGGCCTCCTCGGCGGCCTTGCGGGCGGCCTCGGCCTCGGCGGCGCGCCGGGCGGCCTCCTCGCGGGCCTTGCGCTCCTGCTCGGCCTTGGCGGCCTTCTCCTGGCCGGAGAGCGGCAGTTCGCGGTCGAGCCGGTGCCGGATCGAGGTGGTGACGACGGCGGGGGCCTGGGTGCCGTCGACGACCAGGTAGCGGGCCGGGTCGGCCGCGGCGAGCGCCAGGAAGCCGGAGCGGACCCGCTGGTGGAACTCGGTGGGCTCGGACTCCAGCCGGTCCAGCGCCTCGGTGAAGCGGTCCCGGGCGGCGGTCGGATCGACGTCCAGGACGACCGTCAGGTCGGGGACGAGCCCGCCGGTGGCCCAGCGGGAGATCCGGGCGACCTCGGTGGCGGCGAGGTCGCGGCCCGCGCCCTGGTAGGCGATCGAGGAGTCCATGTACCGGTCGGTGATGACCACCGCGCCGCGCTCCAGCGCCGGGCGGATGACGTTCTCGACGTGCTCGGCCCGGTCGGCGGCGTAGATCAGCGCCTCGGCCCGGTGCGAGAGCCCGGTGTTGCCGACGTCCAGGACGAGGGCGCGCAACCGCTGCCCGATCGGGGAGCCGCCGGGCTCGCGGGTGAGGACGACCTCGTGGCCCTTGGCGCGGATCCACTCGGCCAGGGCCTGCGCCTGGGTGGACTTGCCGGCCCCGTCGCCGCCCTCCAGGGCGATGAAGTAGCCCTGGCCCGCGGCCCGGTGCGGGGCGACCTCGGCCTGCCCGCGGACGGCCTGGGCGAGCTGGCGGCCGAACGGGACGACGCCGCGCTGGTCGTCGGTCTTGAGCAGCACGACGGCGGCCAGCACCAGGGTCAGCAGCCCGGCGGTGGAGACGGCGAGCGCGGCGCCGTCGTGGATGAAGGTGAAGTGGCCGCGGCCGACCTCGCCGAGGGTGACCTGCCCGTACGCGGCGGCCAGCAGCGGCATGCCGACCAGGGCGGCGCCGACGACGGCCCGCAGGACGGCGTACAGGTGCTCGGTGACCTTGCCGAGCCGGATCTCCTCGATCTCCTGGGCGAGCAGGCCGCGCCCGGTGGCGATGACCACGCCCGCGGCCAGCCCGGCCAGCACGGTGAACATCAGCACCAGGACGAAGTCGAGGACGAGCCCGGCCAGGATCAGCGCCACGCCGGAGGTGACCAGGCCGAGGGCCAGCAGTCGGCGGCGGGACAGGCCGGGCAGGGTGGCCCGGCTGAGCCGGACGCCGACGGCGGGGGCGCCCGCGGCGGCCAGCACCAGCAGGCCGTAGCCGATCGGCCCGGCCAGGTGCTCGCCCGCGGTGAGCAGGCCGACCGCGGCGACCCCGGCCATCGAGGCGTACGCGGCGGCGATCGAGAAGGTGAAGTAGGGGGCGGAGCCGGTGCGGCCCTTCTTCAGGGACGGGCCGGGCGTGGCGTCGGTGGGCGCGCGCAGGCCCTGCAGCGGGGAGCGCGGCGCGGCGCCGGCCCCGGCCGGGAGCTCCTGGAGGTACAGCAGCGCGGCGTTGGTGACGAACAGGGCGGCGGCGCCGAGCCCGGCGACGGTGAGCTGGTGCGTGCGCAACCAGTCCAGGCCGAGCGCGGCGAGCACGTTGTTGAGCAGGGTGAAGCCGATCAGTCCGACGGCGGCCAGCGGCAGCGCGGCCCAGCCGGTGCGGGCGTCGAGGGTGCGGACGGCGTCCAGCGCGGCGGCGGGCGGCGGTCCGGGCTGCTCGGGGACGGCCAGCAGGCCGGGGACGGCGGCGGCCTTGCCGACGGTCCAGACCCGTTCGGCGGCGCCGGCCAGGAAGGCGGTGCCCAGCAGCAGCCAGGTCGCCGAGCCGGGCGACCAGACGGCCCACCAGGGGGCCAGGCCGATCAGCAGGGCGCGGAACAGGTCGGCGCCGAGCAGGCTCCAGCGGCGGTCGAGCCTGCCGCCGACCAGGGCGTGGACGGGGCCGAGCAGGGCCGCGCCGATCAGCCCGGTGGCGAACAGCCGGGCCGCGAACAGCGCGGCGACGGCGAGCGCGAGCGCCCGGTAGCCGTGCCCGAACTGGCCGCCGAGCGCGGCGGCGACCACGGTGAGCGGCACCAGCACCAGGAGGGCCAGCCGGTCGGCGGCCCCGCCGAGCAGCTGGGTGGTCCAGAGTTTCCGGTAGGGCCGCAGCCTCAGCAGCGCACGGGCCCGCTCGCCGGGCGTCCCGGCGGGGGCGACCTCCGGGAGGCCGGGGGCGGCGGTGCGTGCGGTGGGGGGCAGCTCCTCGCTCGTCATACGGTCAGCGTAGCGAGTGCGGGTGCCCGTCCTTAACGGGCCCGCCCGGATTCGAACAGGCCCGTTACGGAGTGTCCGTCAGCTCTCCTCGGAACCGCCGTCCGCGGCGCCGGTCTCCCGGGTGGCCGCGGCCTTGGCGGTGGTCTTCTTCGCCGCCGTCCTCTTCACGGTCGTGGTCTTCTTGGCCACGGTCTTCTTGGCGGCGGTCTTGGTCGCCGTCGCCTTCTTCGCCGCGGTCTTGGTCGCGGTGGCCTTCTTCGCCGGGGCCTTCTTGGCGGTCTTCTTCACCGGCCCGCGGGCGCGCTTCTCGGCGAGCAGCTCGTACGCCCGTTCGGGGGTGATGGTCTCGACCTCGTCGTCCTTGCGGAGCGTCGCGTTGGTCTCCCCGTCGGTGACGTACGGGCCGAACCGGCCGTCCTTGACCACCACGGGCCGCTCGCTGACCGGGTCGTTGCCGAGCTCCTTGAGCGGCGGCGCGGCGGCGGCCCGCCCGCGCGCCTTGGGCTGGGCGTAGATGGCCAGCGCCTCGTCCAGGGTGATGGACAGCAGCTGGTCCTCGCTGGTGAGCGAGCGCGAGTCGGTGCCGCGCTTGAGGTACGGGCCGTAGCGGCCGTTCTGCGCGGTGATCTCGTTGCCCTCGGCGTCGGTGCCGACCACCCGCGGCAGCGAGAGGAGCTTCAGCGCGTCCTCCAGCGTGACGGTGTCCAGGTCCATCGACTTGAACAGCGACGCGGTGCGCGGCTTGACGGCGTTCTTGCCGGTCTTCGGCGTGCCCTCGGGCAGCACCTCGGTGACGTACGGGCCGTACCGGCCGGCCTTGGCGACCAGCGGGTTGCCGCTGACCGGGTCGGTGCCGAGCTCGCGCTCGCCGCTGGGCTTGGCGAACAGCTCCTCGGCGAGCTCGACGGTCAGCTCGTCCGGCGGCAGGTCCTCGGGCACGTCGGCGCGCTGGCCGGGCTCGCCCTCGACGGCGGCGGGGCGCTCGACGTACGGGCCGAAGCGGCCGACCCGGAGCACGATGCCGTCGCCGATCGGGAAGGAGCTGATCTCCCGGGCGTCGATCGCGCCCAGGTCGGTGACGAGCTCCTTGAGGCCGCCGAGGTGGTCGCCGTCGCCGTTCCCGGCGTCGGCGGCGACGCCGACCGCCGCGTCCGCCTCGCCCGCGCCGAAGTAGAAGCGCTTGAGCCACGGCACGGACTCGGCCTGGCCGGCCGCGATCCGGTCGAGGTCGTCCTCCATCTTCGCGGTGAAGTCGTAGTCGACCAGTCGGCCGAAGTGCTTCTCCAGCAGGTTGACCACCGCGAAGGACAGGAAGGACGGCACCAGGGCGGTGCCCTTCTTGAACACGTACTTGCGGTTGATGATCGTGTCGATGATCGAGGCGTAGGTGGACGGGCGGCCGATCTCCCGGTCCTCCAGCTCCTTGACCAGCGAGGCCTCGGTGTAGCGGGCCGGCGGCTTGGTGGCGTGGCCCTCGGGGGTGAGCTTCTCGGCGGCCAGCGGGTCGCCCTCGGTGACCTGCGGCAGGCGGCGCTCGCGGTCGTCCAGTTCGGCGTTCGGGTCGTCCGCGCCCTCGACGTACGCCTTCAGGAAGCCGTGGAAGGTGATGATCTTGCCGGAGGCGGAGAACTCGGCGTCCCGCCCGTCCGCGGCCCGGCCGCCGACCCTGACGGTCACCGACTGGCCGACCGCGTCCTTCATCTGGGAGGCGACGGTGCGCATCCAGATCAGCTCGTACAGCCGGAAGTCGTCGCCGCCCAGCCCGGTCTCGGCGGGCGTGCGGAAGCGGTCCCCGGACGGGCGGATCGCCTCGTGCGCCTCCTGCGCGTTCTTCACCTTGGAGGCGTAGGTGCGCGGCGCGGACGGCAGGTAGTCGGCCCCGTAGAGCTGGGTGACCTGGGCGCGGGCCGCGGCGACCGCGGTCTCCGACAGCGTGGTCGAGTCGGTGCGCATGTAGGTGATGAAGCCGTTCTCGTACAGCTTCTGCGCGACCTGCATGGTCCGCTTCGCGCCGAAGCCCAGCTTGCGGCTGGCCTCCTGCTGCAGCGTGGTGGTGCGGAACGGCGCGTACGGGGAGCGGCGGTACGGCTTGGACTCGACGCTGCGGACGCTGAACGCGGTCTGCTGCAGCGCGGCGGCCAGCGCGCGGGCGGCCTGCTCGTCCAGGTGCAGGGTGGTCGCGGCGCTCTTCAGGCGGCCGTCCGGTCCGAAGTCGCGGCCGGTGGCGACCCGCTTGCCGTCGACCGAGACCAGGCGGGCCCCGAAGGACTCCGGGTTGGCCGCGTCGGCGGCAGTGCGGCCGGTGCCGAAGGTGCCGATCAGGTCCCAGTACGAGGCCGAGGTGAAGGCGATCCGCTCGCGCTCGCGCTCGACGACGAGCCGGGTGGCCACCGACTGGACGCGGCCCGCCGAGAGCTTCGGCATGACCTTCTTCCACAGCACGGGGGAGACCTCGTAGCCGTAGAGGCGGTCCAGGATGCGGCGGGTCTCCTGGGCGTCGACCAGGCGCTTGTTCAGGTGCCGCGGGTTGCGCACGGCCTCCTGGATCGCGTCCTTGGTGATCTCGTGGAAGACCATCCGGTGCACCGGCACCTTGGGCTTCAGCACTTCCTGCAGGTGCCACGCGATGGCCTCGCCCTCGCGGTCCTCATCGGTGGCGAGGAAGAGTTCGTCGGACTCCTTCAGCAGCGACTTCAACTTGGTGACCTGGGACTTCTTGTCCGCGTTCACCACGTAGATCGGAGCGAAGTCGTGGTCCACGTCGACGCCGAGGCGACGCACCTCGCCGGTGTACTCGTCCGGGACCTCGGCTGCCGTGCCGGGCAGGTCACGGATGTGACCGACACTGGCCTCGACGATGTAGCCGGGCCCGAGGTAGCCCTTGATCGTCTTGGCCTTGGCCGGCGACTCGACGATGACGAGTCGCTTGCCGTGCGCGGTCTCGCTGCTCGGGGACACCTTCGCTCTTCTCTCCCGGTCGTTCACCAAAGCTCCTGGGCTGCCGTAGCGCGGCACCCCCACCAGCGGAGTGTGACCGTACCCCGGCCACCCTTGTCAAACGGACGGAACCTGCTTTTTCACCGGCAAGGCCGACCGACGCCACTCGAACGGTAACCCGATGGCAGGCCCGGGGGCATGTCTTTCCCCGGCAACCACGCCCTTCGCCGGGTGCCGGCTGGGTGTCGGCGGCCCCCCGGGGAACGGCCGGAACCCGCCCCCGGGGCCGCCGGACGACCCGCTCCCGGATCCGGAGGAACGCGCTCCGTGACCGTCCGACCCGCTCCGCCGCCCCCCGGCGCGGGCGCGTCAGCGCAGCGCCACGGCCAGCAGCGTCAGGCCTCCGGCCAGCGCCGACGTGGCGAGCAGCGCCCAGAACAGGTCGGCGGGCAGCGAGGGCAGTTCCTCGTGCGCGGCCAGCACCACCCGCTCCGGCCGACGCGGGTCGTAGGCGACCTGGACGGCCGCGCCCGGCGCCAGCCGGACCGGCCGCCGCAGCGGCGTGCCGCCCCGCGGCCGGGCCAGCACCAGCCGGTACGACTCGCCGGGCCCGTCCGGCCCGGCGGCCGGGTGCAGTTCGTGGACGACGCCGTGGACGGGCCCGGCGCCGACGCCGCTGCCGACGCCGGTGTCCGCGGTGCCGACGGTCCGGACGCCGGGCGCCTCCACCGGGTAGGACAGCAGCGGGCTGCTGTCCATCGCACCGGCCTGGTCCGGGTCGGCCACCACCTGCGCGGTGGCGGGCACGCCACGCCGACGCAGGTGGTGGCGAAGGCGCAGTTCCACGGCGCACCACAGCAGCAGCGCGCTCCCGAAGACCGTCAGGACCGCCCCGCCCACCAGCGTCGTCGGCGTCTCCATCCCGGCCCTCCCCTGCGCTTCCACAGCCTGTGGACAGCACCCTGGCAGCCGGTGGACAACCGGCGGCGGACGCCCGGAGTACGCCCGGCCACGCGCGGGGAACGACGAGGTGAACACGCCGCCGACGGCAGCCCGGCCGCCCTGCGGGGCGAGCCCGGACCGCGCGGGTCACCGCCCCCGCCTGGTGACCAACGTCACCGCGGCCCGGGGCCGACAGGCACGGCCCCGGCACGGCCCGGCACGCCCTCGGCACGGCGGGCAGGCGGGCAGGCGGGCAGGCGGGCAGGCGGGGTCAGCGCACCGGTTCGACGAACCCCTGCTCGGTGAGCAGCCGCAGCGACTCGGGCACCCGCTCGCGCAGTTGCGCCGCGTCCTCGCCGAGCAGGTGGGCGATCGCGTCGACGATCTCCCCGGCGGCGAGGGTGCCGTCGCAGACCCCCACGAAGCCCGCGCCGACCGTGTCGACCTTGGTGGCCCGGCGCATGCCCCGGTTGTGCCGGAGCACCACGTGCTCCGGGTCCTCCGAGCCGGGGTCGCCGATCTGCTCCTGGACCACCTCGTCGGCGAGCAGGTAGCGGGCGGCGAGCAGCCCGGCGTCGTCGTGGGCGCGCAGGAAGTCCTGCCGGGCGAACCACTCCTCGATGTGCGGGCCGAGCGGCTGCTCGACGGGGTGCGGCCACTCCTCGATCCGCACCACGGGCTCGGCCGCGCCGGAGGCCCGCAGGGTGATCCAGCCGAAGCCGATGCCCTCGACGCCCGCCGCCTCGAAGCCGTCCAGCCACTCCTCGTACCGGGCGGCGTACTCCTCGCCGCGGTGGTCGCCGCCGTCGCGCAGCCACAGCTCGGCGTACTGGGCGACGTCCTGCACCTCGCGCTGCACCACCCAGGCGTCCAGGCCGGTGCCGGCCACCCAGTCGGCCAGCCGGTCGTGCCAGTCCTCGCCCTTGACGTGCTGCCAGTTCGCCAGCAGCTGGCAGCAGCCGCCGGGCGCCAGGTGGGCGGCCGCGCCGCGGACCACGCTGCGGCACAGCTCGTCGCCGGGCATCCCGCCGTCCCGGTAGGTGAACCGGCCCGCCGGGGAGATCACGAACGGCGGATTGGAGACGATCAGGTCGAAGCGCCGGTCGGCGACCGGCTCGTACAGGCTGCCCTCGGCGGTCTCCACCTGGTCGAAGCCGGAGAGCGCGGCGGTCAGCCGGGTGAAGTGCAGGGCGCGCGGGTTGAGGTCGGTGGCGGTGACCCGCTGGGCGTGCCGGGCCGCGTGCAGGGCCTGCACGCCGGAGCCGGAGCCCAGGTCCAGCACCTCGCGGACCGGTCGGCGCACCGTCAGGTTGGCCAGCGTGGTGGACGCCCCGCCGACCCCGAGCACCAGGTCGCGCCGCTCGACCCCGGCGGCCGTCCGGCCCGAACCGATCCCGCCCGCGCCGCCGACGGCGCAGCCCAGGTCGGACACCACCCAGGCGTCGGCGCTGGGCAGCCCGGCCACCTCGTCGGCGTACGGCCGCACGTCCACGGTGGCGCGCAGTCCGTCCCCGTCGGCCGTCAGCCAGCCGTCGGCCAGCAGGCCCTCCAGCAGCCCGCCACCGGGCAGCGCGGCGGCGGCCGCGGCCCGGGGCACCGGGCGCTGCAGCAGGAACAGCCGCACCAGGGTCTCCAGCGGCGAGCCGCCGCGGGTCGCCCGCAGCGCGGGAACGGCCTCGCTCCGGGCCAGCGCCGCGTACGCGGTCGGGCCGAGCAGGTCCAGCAGTCCGTCGGCGGTGAAGGAGGCGCTCAGCAGCGCCTCGCGGAACTCCGCCATCCGGCCGGAATCAAGAACGGGGCTGTTCGTCACCCCGCCATTCTCCCCCGCCCGGTACCTCGTCCGCCCCGCCGACCGGTCCGCGCCCGCCGTCCGCCCCGAGGTCCGCCCCGCGGTCCGCCCGGGCGGACGGGGAACGGCCGATCCGACGGCACGTCAACCCGTCTCGCCGGAAGGGCACCCGGCCCGGCGACGTCCCAACGCCGGAGCCTCAGTTCTTGGCGGGCGAGGGCGAACCGGACGGCGCGGCGTCCCCGGACGGGCTGCCGGAGGCCGCCGGGGAGGCGCCGTCGCCGGGTGTCGGGGTGCCGGTCGCACCGGAGGACGGCTGCTCGGAGGCCGCGCCCGTCCCCGCGGCACCGGCCTTGCAGCCGGGCTGCTTCTTCATCGCGTTGCCCAGGTCGCCGCTCTGCAGGGCGGCCAGCGCGGAGGTGGAGACCTGGGAGAGCTGCTGCACCTGGTCGCCGACGCTGCGCAGCCCGTCCGCGAACTTGGCCTGGTCGGTGCTGGCCAGCGCGTCGAGCTTCTTCTGGGCGTCCAGGTAGCCCTGGGCCACCTGCTTCAGCTCGTTGACGGCGTCCTGCTGGACCTTCGCCCCGTCGTCGATCTTCGGCGCACCGGCCTTCTGCACCGCGTCGGCCAACTGCTGGTTGGTGGTGGCGAGCGAGGCCAGGTCGGTGGAGAGCCGCTTCTGCAGGTCGGCGGGGGACTCGCCCTCCTTGACGTTCGCGGTGTCCGCGAGGGCGGTCCGGGACTGCGCGACCGGGTCCTTGGCCGCGTCGCAGACGCTCTTCGCCCAACCGTCGAGTTTCGCCGCCGAATCGTCGGCGGTGCAGCCGACCGCAGCGAGCGCGAGCAGCGCGCCGAGCGCGGGAACGGTCACCAGTCGCTTCTTCACCGGAGGCCCTTTCGGTCACTGACGCCCGGCTCCGGGCATCGCCAGCGAACCTACACGCCCGTCCGGCCCCGCCCGCCGGGCAGGCCGCACCGCGGCAGGACCGAACCGGGGCCCGACCGTCGGGAACCGGCCGTCCGGCGGGTTCAGACCGTGACGGAGACCGGGGCGACCGGCCAGCTCATCCGGATCACGCCGCCGTCGGAGCCGTTGCCGACCTCGACGTCCTCGACCAGGCCGGTGATCACCGCGAGGCCGAGCGCGTCCTCGTCCTCCGGGTCGCCGCCGTTCGCGGCGGCCCCGGCGGCGTGCGCCGGGCCGGCCTCGTCGGCGACCTCGATGAGGAACCGCTTCTCCTGCTCGGTCAGCGCCACTCGGACCGCGCCGTCCACGCCGTTGCGCTGGTGCAGCGCCACGGCGCGCGAGCAGGCCTCGCCGACGGCGAGGCGCAACTCGTCGAGCACCGACTCGTCCACCCCGGCCCGTCTGGCCACCGCGGCGGCCACCAGCCGGGCGGTGCGCACATGCTCGGGAAGCGCGCTGAATCGAAGTTCGACGGTTGCCATGTCTCCCCTCCGGGGTTGCTCCCCGCTCGCCGGACGCACCGGCCCGCACGGCGGGGGCGGGGACACCGACCACGCCGGCCGGGCAGGGCACGGGGCCCGGCCGACCGGCGGCGGTCGATCGAAGTGATTCGGTTGGAACGACCGATCGACAGGAGTCGTCAGTCGGTCGCGGCGACGGCCTCGTCCACCGAGTTGTGGATCGGGAACACCTTGGTCAGACCGGTGATCCGGAAGATCTTGAGGATGCGCTCCTGGTTGCACACCAGGCGCAGCGAGCCCTCGTGCGCACGCACCCGCTTCAGGCCGCCGACCAGCACGCCGAGGCCGGTGGAGTCGAGGAAGTCGACGCCCTCCATGTCCACCACGAGGTGGTAGTTGCCGTCGTTGACGAGCTCGACAAGCTGCTCGCGCAACTTGGGGGCGGTGTACACATCGATCTCGCCGCCAACCTCGACGACCGTGCGATCGCCGACAGTACGGGTCGACAGGGACAGGTCCACGGAACCTCCAGCACCTTGCCTTGCTACGTCATTGCGATCTTCAACCCGGCGGCTGCCACCGCAGGGTCGCAGGGCCAGGGCGCGGCAAACCGGCAGGTCGGAGCCTCGGCGTTGCGGCCCTCGGCCATGCGGCCGTCACGGGCTTCATTCAACCACCTGCGACCACGGGCGCACGATGGTTAACAGCGATTCTCCGTCACGCCGGTGACACACTGGGTCTTCATGCCGCCCCGTCACCACCAGCCCGAAGCCCTGCTCGCGACCCTTTCCACCGAGCGCGGCAGGTCGGATCGCCTCACCCATACGGAGCACCTGCCCGCCCGCGCGGCCCGGTATGCGCCCTGGCCGGAAGGAATCCGTCAGGAGGTGGTCGCCGCGGCCTCCCGCCTCGGCGTGGTGCTGCCCTGGGCGCACCAGGCGGAGGCGATGGACCTGGCCGGCGCCGGACGGACCACGGTGATCGCCACCGGCACCGCCTCGGGCAAGTCGCTGGGCTACCTGGCCCCGCTGCTGAGCGAGCTGCTGACCGGCACCGAGGCCCGCAACGGCCGCGGCGCGACCGCCCTGTACCTGGCCCCCACCAAGGCGCTGGCCGCCGACCAGCGCCGCCGCGCCGCCGAACTCGTCCCCGACCGCGTCCGGGTCGCGCTCTACGACGGCGACACCCCGCCGCAGGAGCGCGAGTGGGTCCGCCAGTACGCGTCCTACGTGCTGACCAACCCGGACATGCTGCACCGCGGGATACTCCCGGCCCACCCGCGTTGGTCCTCCTTCCTGAAGGCGCTGCGGTACGTCGTGGTCGACGAGTGCCACACCTACCGCGGCGTGTTCGGCTCGCACGTCGCCCAGGTGCTGCGGCGGCTGCGGCGGCTGTGCGCCCGCTACGGCTCCGAGCCGACCTTCCTGCTGGCCTCGGCGACCACCGCCGAACCGGCCCTCACCGCCGAACGGCTCACCGGCCTGCCCGCCACCGCCGTGACCGAGGACTGCTCCCCGCGCGGCCCGATGGTGTTCGCGCTCTGGGAGCCGCCGCTGACCGAGAACACCGGCGAGCACGGCGCGCCCGTCCGCCGCAGCGCCACCGCCGAGGCCGGGTACCTGCTCACCGACCTGGTGCACGGCGGCACCCGGACGGTGGCCTTCGTCCGCTCCCGGCGGGCCGCCGAACTGGTCGCCCTGCAGGCCCAGGAGCAGCTCGGCCAGCCGCTCGCGGCCCGGGTCGCCGCGTACCGCGGCGGTTACCTGGCCGAGGAGCGCCGCGCCCTGGAGCGCGACCTGCACACCGGTCGGCTGCTCGGCCTCGCCTCCACCTCCGCCCTCGAACTCGGCGTGGACGTCTCCGGCCTGGACGCCGTCCTGCTGGCCGGCTACCCCGGCACCCGGGCCTCGCTGTGGCAGCAGGCCGGGCGCGCGGGGCGGGAGGGGCAGGGCGCGCTGGCGGTGCTGATCGCCCGGGACGACCCGCTGGACACCTACCTCGTCCACCACCCCGAGGCGCTGTTCGCCACCCCGGTGGAGGCCACCGTCCTCGACCCGGACAACCCGCACGTGCTCGCCCCGCACCTGTGCGCCGCCGCGGCCGAACTCCCGCTCACCGACGCCGACCTGGAGCTGTTCGGTCCGTCCACCGCACCGCTGCTGCCGGTGCTGGAGCGGCGCGGGCTGCTCCGGCGGCGCTCGGACGGGTCCTGGTACTGGACCCGCCGCGAACGCGCCGCCGACGGCGTCGACCTGCGCGGCAGCGGCGGCAGCCCGGTGCAGGTCGTCGAGGCCGACACCGGGCGGCTGCTCGGCACCGTGGACGCCGAGGCCGCGCACACCACCGTGCACACCGGCGCCGTCCACCTGCACCAGGGGCGCACCTACCTGGTCCGCGAGTTCGACCTGGAGTCCTCGGTCGCCCTGGTCTCCCCCGCGAACCCGCCGTACACCACCTCCGCCCGGGACGTCACCTCCATCGCGATCCTGTCCACCGACACCACCGAGGAGTGGGGCGAGGCCCGGCTCAGCTTCGGCTCGGTGGAGGTCACCAACCAGGTCGTCGGCTACCTCCGCAAGCGGATCTCCACCGGCGAGGTCCTCGGCGAGAGCAAGCTCGACCTGCCGCCCCGCACGCTGCGCACCCGCGCCGTCTGGTGGTCCGTCACCGAGGACCAACTCCTGGACGCACTCGTCCCGTTCGACCAGCTCCCCGGCGCCGCCCACGCCGCCGAGCACGCCTCCATCGGCCTCCTCCCGCTGTTCGCCACCTGCGACCGCTGGGACATCGGCGGTGTCTCCGTCCCGTTGCACCCCGACACCGGGCTGCCCACCGTCTTCGTGTACGACGGCCACTCCGGCGGCGCGGGCTTCGCCGAACGCGGCTTCCGGCGCGCCGTCGAGTGGCTGACCGCGACCCGGGACGCCATCGCCGCCTGCGAGTGCGAGCGCGGCTGCCCGTCCTGCGTCCAGTCCCCGAAGTGCGGCAACGGCAACGAACCGCTCGACAAGGCCGCCGCGATCCGCCTCCTCACCGCCCTCCTCGCCGGAGCCCCGACCCCGCCCGCCACCGGGGAGGAGCCGACCGGAAGCGACTGACCCGGTACGACGGCCGGGCCCACCGGACCGATCGGACCCGCCGGGCCCGCCGGTGAACGCCGTCTCGTCCAACTCCCCGGCCCAGGACCGGATCGGTCCCGCCCGGGCGCGGGCCAGGGCCGGGGCGAGTGGCACCGGGACGCCGCGGACCGGCGCCCGGGCCACCACCTCCACCGCGTCCTGCTCCGGGAACACCCGGCAGGAGACCAACTCGACCCCCTCCTGAGCCCTCGTCAACTCCGCGGCCCGCCCGCAGCCGCCGTCCTCGTCGAGCAGCAGCCGGCCCGCGGCGGCCAGGGCCGCGAGGTCGGCCGCCGACTCGGCGCGGTGGCGGGCGGCCACCACCGACCCCAGCGCCAGGCAGGCCGAGAAGACCACCACCCCGAGCGACCCCAGGGCCACCAGCCAAACCGTCGCCGACCCGCGGTCGTCCACCGCCCCCGACGACGCCCCGTTGCCCCGCACGGCCCCACCTCCTCCTGTCCGTTCCGAACCGCCGTCCACATCACCCGTCACCCACCGGCACGTCCTCCCGGGCACCCACCGCCGTGGCCGTGAGCCGGACCGAGAGCAGGGCCGCCAGCCTTCCCGGACCCGGGCAGGGGGCCTCGACGGTGGCTCGGACGGTGGCGGCGCCCAGGTCGATGGCGACCTTCGCACCGCTCGGCGCTGCGGCGGTGGCCCTCGCCAGCGCGTCGGTGTCGCCGCGGGCAGCGGCCCGGGCCCCGATCCGGGCCGCGTCCACGCAGCGGATCTGGGCACCGGCCGCCACCACGCCCCAGGTCAGCATCGCCGCCAGCAGCACCAGGGCGGGCAACCCGACCGCGGTCTCGGCCGTGACCATCCCGCCGTCCGCCGCGCCCCGGCCGCCGCCCGCGGGTCTCCGGTCAGACCGCATGCAGGGCCCGCCCGAGGATCTCGGCCAGCGCCCCGGAGACCGTGCTGCTGGTCACCACCTTGTAGAGCACGGCCGCGAAGGCACAGGCCGCCACGGTGCCGATCGCGTACTCGGCCGTGCTCATCCCGGCGTCCGACGGACCGGCCGCCACCCTCCTCCGGTAGCGGTGTCGGAGCCGACCGCCGAGTCGACGGGCGGCTAGCAGCACGGCGGTCGGCCGGGCGGCCAGGACGGACTTCTTCATGAGGGGGCCCTTCCACGGGAACGGATTCGAACGGAATTGGTCGAAATTGAATGGACTCGAACTGGCTCGAACTGGCTTGGACTGGCTTGGACTGGCTTGGACTGGCTTGGACTGGCTTGCGCGAACCTGGATCGGCGCGAGCTGGTGGTGTGCGTGGAACTGCTCGGCCCCGAACGGGCTCGGCGCACGGGCGGCACGGCCTCACAGGCGCTGGGAGAAGGCCGCGGTCAATCCCGTGACCACCGGCACCACGCCGATCAGTACGAAGGCGGGCAGGAAGCAGAGCCCGAGCGGTGCGGTCGCCAGCACGCCCGCCCGTCGGACCCTTGCGTGCGCCGCGCGGGCGGCGGCCGCTCGCTGGGACTGGGCCAGGCCCACCAGGGCCGCGGCCGGTGGGGCACCGCTGAGGCTGGTACGGGCCAGACAGCGGGCGAGCGGGGCCAACGGCGGGCAGTCGTCGGCCAGTTGCCCCCAGCAGTGCTCCGGCCCGGCACCGAGGGCGAGCCGGGCGGCGGCTCCGGAGAGGCGCTCCCGCATCGGGGACGGCACGCTGTCCGCCACCGCGGCGGCCGCCGCGGCCGGAGAGCTGCTCGACCCCAGGCAGGCCGCCAACAGCTCTGCGGTCAGCGGGAGCTGACGGACCAGCCAGTCGTGCTCCGCGGCCCGTCGCCGCTCGTCCGGCGACCGCACCCGGGGCAGCAGTCGCCAGGCCGCCCAGCCGACCAGCAACCCGGCCGCCGCGCCCACCCCGCCACCGACCAGCACCCCGGCCGACACGCCCAGCAGCACCGCCAGCGGCCGGTCGCCCGCCAACCGGCCGAGCCACCGCCGTACGGTCGCCCCGGCCCGCGCGCACCGCCCATCGCGCACCGCGGAGGCCGACACCGCCGGAACGCACCGCGCGATCCGTCGGCGAACCGCCCGCTGGCGCAGCCCCACCAGCACCTCCCCGGTCAGCCCGGCGACCGCCGTCGGCACCAGGAACGTCATCGCACTCACCTCGCCTCCCTCGTCCGCCACTCGTCGACACCGACACCGACCTCGACAGCGGCACCGGCACCGGCACCGGCACCGACCCTGTCCGGCCGCGCCGCTGGGTCGCCGCGCACCCGCACCACCCCTCGCCGTTCCGCAGGCCCGCTCACCCCCACCGGCTCGCCCACCCCGGCGCCGACTGCGGCAGGCCCCCGGCCGGGAGCGCATCGCGCCGCCGGGAGATCCCACAGCGGTCGGCCTCGGGCCCGGCCGGTCAGGGACGGGCCGGAGCGGCCTCGGCAGCCCGGACGATCCGGGCCGTCCAGACGATCCCGGCTGCCTCCAGCGCGGCCCCGGCCAGCAGGCCGAGCAGGCCCACGGGGGTGTGCAGCAGGACGTGGACGGGGTGCGCCCCGAGTGCCGCGCCCAGGGCGAGGCCGACGGCGGGCAGCGCCGCGAGCACCGCCATCGTGGTGCGCGGGCCCGCGAGTTCGCTCGCGATCTCCTCGGCCAGTGCCTGCTCGGCCCGCAGTGCGTCCGCGACCTGTTCCAATCCGACGGCCAGGCCGGTGCCGCTCTCGGTGCTGACCTGCCAGCAGGCCGCCATCGCCGCCGCGCCCGCCCCGCCCGGCAGTTCGGCCACCAGGCGGAGCGCCGCGGGCAGGTCCGCCCCGTAGCGGCCCGCCACCAGCCGGGCCGCTGGTTCGGCGCCGAGCCGACGGCCCCAGTCGGGGGCGGCCCGGCTGAGGACCGCGTGCATGGCCTGCCCGGGGGTGGCGCCGCTGCGCAACTCGCCCGCCAGGCCCGCGCACAGGTCGATCACCGCCGAGGCCCGCCGCCGCGCCGCCCGGGCCGCGCTCCGTCCCGCCCGCCAGCGCCGGAGCGGAACCATCCCGCCGGCCGCCCCGAGCAGCGGGAGCACCGAGGAGGTGCGGTGCCCGGCCACCGCCCCGAGCGGGAGCAGCAGCAGTTCCGGCACCAACCAGACCGGCCGCCGACGCCGCCACAGCGCCCGCACCCGGTCGGACCGGCCGAACCGGCCGCCCGCCCCGGCCCGGCCCCGCCGCCCGGAGAGCAGCCGCCGCGCCCGGCCGCCGCCGCGCGCCCGGCGGCCCACCCCGAGCAGCCAGCCCGTCCCGAGCAGTCCGCCGACCGCCCCGGTGACGCCCCCCAGCAAGGTCGCCACGCAGGCCGCACCGTACGGTCCGACCGCTCCCGCGGGCGCCCCGGCGCCCGTCGTCACCGCCACCACCATCACGGCCTCCTGACCGCGGAGCGCAGCAGGTACCACGCCAGCGCCCCGATCACGCACAGCCCGAACACCCAGACGCACTCCAGTCGGCCCGTCGTCATGTCGTCTCCTCAGCGGTCTCGGTGACATCCGTTCCGGGTTCCTCGGGCACCTCGGCTACCTCAGGCACCCCGGCTACCTCGGGCGCCCCGACCGCCACGCCCGCCCCGTCCGGGCACGGCGGCAGGTCGACGCCGCGTCCGGCGCACAGCTCCCGCAGCCGGGCCCAGCCGGGGCCCGGGCGGGCCCGGCCGTCGCGCTCGAAGCGGACGGCCGCGGTGGTGGAGGTCAGGCCGTCGGGTCCACCGATCAGCAGGTGGAGCCCGGTGACCCGGCGGCGGCCGTCGGCGCGGTCCCGGTCGAGGTGGACGACCGCGTCGAGGCCGGCCCGGAGTTGGCTGTGCAGGGAGTGCCGATCGAGGCCCGCGAGCGAGCCGAGGGCCTCCAGCCGGGCGGGCACGTCGGCCGCGGTGTTGGCGTGCACGGTGCCGCAGCCGCCCTCGTGGCCGGTGTTCAGGGCCGACAGCAGGTCGACCACCTCGGCGCCGCGGACCTCGCCGACCACCAGCCGGTCCGGCCGCATCCGCAGCGCCTGCCGGACGAGGTCGCGCAGGGTCAGTTCGCCCAGCGACTCCTGGTTGGGCGGGCGGGACTGCAGGCGGACCACGTGCGGGTGGTCCGGGCGCAGTTCGGCGGAGTCCTCGGCCAGCACGATGCGTTCGTTGCCGGGGACGAGGCCGAGCAGGGCGGCGAGCAAGGTGGTCTTGCCGGTGCCGGTGCCGCCGGAGACCAGCAGCGAGAGCCGGGCCCGCAGGACGGCGGCGAGCAGGTCCGCCCCGCTCGGGGGGAGCGCCCCGGCGGTGACCAGTTCGGCGAGGGTGAAGGGCCGGTTGCGGCTGGTGCGCAGCGAGATGTGGGTGCAGTCGGCGGCGATCGGTGGGAGGACGGCGTGCAGCCGGGTGCCGTCGGGCAGCCTGGCGTCGACCCAGGGGCGGGCGTCGTCGAGGCGGCGTCCGGCCGCGGTGGCCAGCCGGTGGGCGAGCCGCCGGACGGCGTCGGCGTTCGGGAACCGCACCTGGTGGACGCGTTCCAGGCCGTTGCCGCGGTCGACCCAGATCCGGTCGGGGCCGTTGACCAGGACGTCGGTGACGCCGTTCTCGGCCAACAGCGGGTCGAGCGGGCCCGCGCCGACGATCTCGGCGCGCAGGGCGCGCACCGCGGTCAGTACGTCGGCCCCGCCGAGCGGGGGCCCGGCGGCGCGCAGGGCGGCGGCGACCGAACCGGCGGTGGGCGGCGCCCCGGCCTCGGCGAGCCGCATCCGGACGGCGTCGACCAGTTCGGCGGCCTCCTCCGGACTCGGCCCGGTGGCGTGGCCGGGCGGCGGCCCGTCGTCCGCCGGGGCGGCGGGCGGCTGCCGGTGCACCAGGTAGCGCACCGGAGGGGCCTGTCGGGGCTCGGGGGCGGGCGGCCCCTCCCCGACCGGCCGGGCGGCGTCCGCGGGCCCTGACGGGGCGCTGACGAGGTTCCGGGCGCGTGGCACGGCGATCCGCCGGTGGGCTCGGGCGAGCGGCCTCCGGAGGGCCCGCTGCTCGCCCTGGTGGCCCTCCGCGGTGCGGGAGTCGCTGCGGAGATCGGCGCGGGGGTCGGTGGGGGCATCGACGGTGTGGGCGTCGACGGTGCGCAGACGGTTGGTCACGGTTGCTCCTCAGGCCGCCACGACGGGCGGCATCGCTTCGGTCAGGAACCGCCCGCAGAACCGGGCGAGCGGCCCGCGCTCCCGCAGGCCGGGCGGGGCGCCGCGTTCGACGTCCAGGGCGAGGCCGGGCTCGGGGGCGAGCTCCCCGGCGAGCCGCAGGTGCAGGCCGCGGGCGACGTCGGCGGCGGTGAGCCCGGACGGGCCGGGGGTGCGGACGACGGCCCGCAGGTCGGCGAGCCGCATCCGGACGGCTGCGGCGACCCGGTCGGCGGCCGCCAGGGCGCGCAGTTCGGCGGGCACCACGAGCAGCCCGGTGTCGGTCTGTTCGAGGGCCTGGGCGGCCGCCGCGTCGAGCTGTCTGGGCAGGTCGAGGACGACCAGCCCGCCGCGTCTGCGGGCGGCAGCCAGGACGCTGCGCATGGCTTCGGCGGGGATGGCCAGGGTGTCCGACCTGTCCCAGGACAGGGCGCTGAGCCGGTGCGGCTCGGGCAGCGCCCCGGCCAGTTCGGCCCCGCTGATCCGGCCGCGGGAGGCGGCCAGGTCGGGCCAGCGCAGCCCGTCGGCCTGTTCGGCGCCGAGCAGGACATCGAGCCCGCCGCCGAGCGGGTCGCCGTCGATCAGCATGGTGCGGTGCCCGGCCCGGGCGGCGCAGACCGCCAGGGCGCAGGCCAGCGTGGAGGCTCCGGCGCCGCCGCGCCCGCCGAGCACGGCGACGGTGAGCGCGGGCGGCCCGACGCCCTCGGTGGCGTCGGCGATGCGGTCGAGCAGCCAGGGCTGCGCGTCGGGCAGGAAGAGCACGTGCTCGGCGCCGAGCCGGACGGCGCGGACCCAGATCTCCCCGTCGTCGAGGTCGAGGCCGAGCAGCAGGACGCCGGGCCGCCGGGCCAGGCCGGCGCACTGCTCGGCGAGGTCGTCGCCGACCAGGACCAGCGGGGCGTCCTCCCAGAGCCGGGCGGGCGGTGGGGCGCCGCTGAGGAGTCGGGGCTCGGCCCCGGCGGCGGCGCACAGGCGGACGAGCTGCTCGGCGAGCGCGTCGTCGGCGGTGAGGATCAACGGCCCGGGCGGGGGCCCGGGCGCGGTGGCGTGCGGGTCGGTGACGGAGGCGGACAAGGCGGTCCTCCCGTGGTGCGGGGACGGTCTGACGGCGCGTCTGCCGCGGCGCCCCGGACGGGGCTCTGCGGGGTGGCGCGGACACCACGGTGAAGGACGGCGGGGAATGCGTCAGTCGACTTCCGATTGCCTGTGGATAACCCGCCCCTGTGGATAACCGAGGTCACTCGGACGGGGGCTAAAGCGACTGGGAATTGACGCATCGGGCATACCGATATGACACTCGCGCCACTACGCAGAGTGACAAAAACTTGGGGTGCGAAGGAACCTCGACAACGACTCCCGAGCCGCTGGAGCACCCCCTGCAACCACTGGCACCACCACTCCCTGGAAGCTCAACTACCAAGGAAAACGGGCCCGGACATGCGACGACCCCCGCCGGGGGGGAGAGCGGGGGTCGTCTATCCACGGCCCGGCTCGGGGGGGAGGAGCCGGACCGGGTTAGCACGGTCGCGCGAACGATCCGTGACTTCCATGGTGTACCCGACCGGCCAGAAACACAAACCCGCACGCCCGCAGGTCCACCGAATGGCCCTCCCTTTTGGTCGCCCCTCTATCCTCGGATCCCGTGGACACCACCGAGAACGCCGACGAGAACGCCGACATCGCCGACCGCGGCCCGGGCCGGACCGGCTACGGCGTGCCCCGCACCGCCGCCTTCTTCGACCTCGACAAGACGATCATCGCCAAGTCCAGCGCGCTCGCCTTCAGCCGGCCGTTCTACCAGGGCGGCCTGATCAACCGCCGCTCGGTGGTGAAGAGCGCGTACGCCCAGTTCGTCTTCCTGGTCGGCGGCGCGGACCACGACCAGATGGAGAAGATGCGGGCCTACCTGTCCGCGCTGACCCGCGGGTGGAACGTCCAGCAGGTCCGGGAGATCGTCGCGGAGACCCTGCACGGCATGATCGACCCGATCATCTACGACGAGGCGGCCTCGCTGATCGAGCAGCATCACGCGGCCGGCCGCGACGTGGTGATCGTCAGCAGCTCGGGCTCCGAGGTGGTCGAGCCGATCGGCCAACTGCTGGGCGCGGACCACGTGATCGCCACCCGGCTGCACGTCGAGGAGGGCCGCTACACCGGCGAGATCGAGTACTACGCGTACGCCGAGAACAAGGCCGCGGCGATCCGCGAGCTGGCCGAGCGGGAGGGGTACGACCTCGCCAACTGCTACGCGTACAGCGACTCCTCGACCGACCTGCCGATGCTGGAGACGGTCGGCCACCCGGCCGCGGTGAACCCGGACCGGGCGCTGCGCAAGGAGGCGACGGCCCGCGAGTGGCCGGTGCTGGTGTTCAGCCGGCCGGTCGAACTGACCCGCAGGCTGCCGGAGTTCCACGCGCCGAGCCGTTCGGTGGTGGCCGCGGTGGCGGTCGGCGCGGCGGTGCTGACGGCCGGGGTGCTCTGGTACAGCGCTCGGCGGCGGCGCCCGGCCGCGGCCTGAGCCGCGGCGCTCCGGGCCCGGCGGGCCCGCTCGCGGCTCCCGCGGCGGGCGCGCCGACCGGTGCGCCAAATCGGACAAAACTCGACGCAAGCCGTCAAAGACTCCGTTTTCGGGTTCCTCTTTCGGGCGATTTGAGGTAGAAATGGGTTACGGCCCGCGAGACCCGGTCAGGACCCCAAGAGGTCGAACCGACAACGCAGTTAAGGCCCCACGGACCGACGTACGGACAATCGGGCACCCACATGCAGCCGACCCGCTGACGGGCCGCCGCACCAGGCGAACGGGCACAGGACCCCGCCTGATGGGCACTGAACGGTGCATGCTCTGGTAACCCGGTCTCCGTGCCAGCGGCGACGCCCGGAAGTCTCGGACGTCGCCGCAACCGCGTTCCGGCACCGGCGGAACGCGCCGCCGGAACGCGCCGACCGGCCTCAGACCATGCCGCGCTGCATCGCCTCGCACACCGCGGTGCTCTCGCGCACGCCCAGGCCCAGCCCGGCGGCGCAGTGCACCACCCAGCGGGAGACCCCCTCGGGGGTGCCCTCCAGGTAGCCGAGCAGGGCCCGGCGGTAGGCGGCGGTGCCGAGTTCGGCGAGGCCGACCTCGGCGGGGCAGATGGCCTTCGGGTCGAGCCCCTCGGCGGTCAGCACGATCCGCTGGGCGGCCCGGGCGACCAGGCCGTTGTGGCTGCCGAACGGGCGCAGCGCGAGCAGTTCGCCGTGCACCACGGCGGCGACCACCAGGGCGGGCGCACCGCCGGTGGGGCGTTCGGCGCGGGCGGCGAGCAGCCCGGCGAGCTGGTCGAGACGGGCGGCCGCCTCGGCGGGCGGGGGCGGCGGCGGGAGTTCGCCGACCGGGCCGTCGGGGGCTCCGGCGGCCGCGGTCTCGGTGGCCGCCACCTCCACCGGGAACAGCGGTCCGGCCTGCTCGCCGTCCCGGCGGGGGCGGCCGGCCGCGGGATCGTCGTCGCCGACGGCGAGCAGGTGGAGCCGGGCCAGCACCTGGAGCGGGGAGGTCCGCCAGACGCTGAGCAGTTGACCGGCCTCGGCGGAGAGGCGCAGCGCGGCGCCGACCGTGCGGGCCTCGGGGTCGGCGCCGAAGTCGGTGCGGCGGCGGACCTCCTCGAGCGGCCAGTCCGCGCCCTCCAGGGCGGCCGAGGCGCGGGCGCCGCGCAGGGCCGATTCGGAGGTCACCTCGCCCGCCCGGCGCCGCATCACGCGGTGCCCGTAGAGGCGGTCGACGTTCTTGCGCACCTCGGCGACGGCCTCGGGGACGCCGTCGAGCTGGGCCAGCGGGGCGAGCGGGTCAGTTCCTGTGGTCACCTACCCGAGGGTAATGAGTCCACGGAGCGGACGGGAGGCAACCCCCGGGTCACCCTTTCGTGGCAATCCGCCATTCCCTCGTGTGCGAGGCCCCAAACCACCGCTAGCATGGCCAATAATCGGTGACGATAACGGTTTCCAACAAGCATCGGGTCGGCGAGGACCGGCGGGTGCCACAGCCAGAGAGCCGGAGACTCAGAGATGAAGATCGCCTTCGTCGGCAAGGGCGGCAGCGGCAAGACCACCCTGTCCGCACTGTTCATCCGCCACCTGGCCGCCGCCGGTCGCCCGGTGCTCGCCGTCGACGCCGACATCAACCAACACCTCGGCCCGGCCCTCGGCCTGACGGACGACCAGGCCGCCGCGCTCCCCTCGCTCGGCGCGCACCTGCCGGAGATCAAGGAGTACCTGCGCGGCGACAACCCGCTGATCCGCTCCGCCGAGGAGATGATCAAGACCACCCCGCCCGGCCCCGGCTCCCGGCTGCTGCGGATCGTCGAGGAGAACCCGGTGTACGCGGCCTGCGCCCGCCCGGTCGCCCTGGACGAGGGTTCGGTCCGGCTGATGGCGACCGGCGCGTTCACCGAGGAGGACCTCGGGGTGGCCTGCTACCACTCCAAGGTCGGCGCGGTGGAACTGCTGCTGAACCACCTGCTGGACGGCCCGGACGAGTACCTGGTCACCGACATGACGGCCGGTTCCGACTCCTTCGCCTCCGGCCTGTTCACCCGTTTCGACCTGACCCTCCTGGTCGCCGAGCCGACCCGCAAGGGCGTCTCGGTGTACCGCCAGTACAAGGAGTACGCCCAGGACTTCGACGTCCACCTGCGGGTGGTCGGCAACAAGGTGCAGGGTCCGGACGACCTGGAGTTCCTGCGCCGCGAGGTCGGCGAGGACCTGTACGCCTGCTTCGGGCAGTCCGGCTGGGTGCGCCGGCTGGAGCGCGGGGACGAGCCGCCGCTGCGCGAACTGGAGCCCGCGAACCGGGAGGTGCTGGCCCGGCTGCAGACCGCCGCCGACACCGCCCACGGGCTGCGCGACCCGCGCCGGTACAGCGCCCAGGCGGTCCGCTTCCACCTGCGCAACGCGGAGAGCTGGGGCAACGCCAAGGTCGGCACCGACCTGGCCGACCAGGTCGACCCGGACTACGTGCTGGGCGCCGAACAGCCCCGGACCGCCGGAGTCTGAACCGCACCCGCACCCGTCCGTCCCCGAGGGGCCGGTCCGGCCACCACGGCCGGTCCGGCCTCTCAGGCGTTCCCCCAGGAAATTCCCGCTCGCTCGGGCGCCACACGATGTGGTGAACGCCCCTATTTGTACTGGCACTCGAAGCGCACGCTGTGCAAAGGTTCCATTACTCTCGGTTTACCAAGTCTTGAACCCTCGGGTCGCCGCAGGCCGCCGCCGCCGCGCCCACCCCGCCACACCCGCTGTGACCCACGACAGCCGATCCGACCAGGCACACCACACCGCCGGACCTGACTGCGTTCGTTCCCCCGGAAGAAGACGGGAAGACACCATGACCCTCGACGTCTCCAGCGCACCCATCGCCTCCGACACCACCGACCACGCCCCGCCGCAGGCCGACGCGGCCCCGGGCCGGGCCCGCGCCCTGCTGGCGCACGACCTGCCCGCCTCCCTGGCGGTGTTCCTCATCGCGGTGCCGTTCTCGCTCGGCATCGCCCTCGCCACCGGCGCCCCGCTGACGGCCGGCCTGGTCGCCGCCGCGGTCGGCGGCCTGGTGGCGGGCCTCCTCGGCGGCACCCACCTGCAGGTCAGCGGCCCGTCCGCGGCCCTGACGGTGGTCACCGCCGGGGTGATCGCCCAGTACGGCTGGCCGACCGCCTGCCTGGTCACCGTCGCCGCGGGCCTGCTGCAACTGCTGCTCGGCTCGCTGCGGGTGGCCCGCGCCGCGCTCGCCGTCTCGCCCGCCGTGGTGCACGGCATGCTGGCGGGCGTCGGCCTGACCATCGCGATCGCCCAACTGCACGTCATCCTCGGTGGTACGCCGCACAGTTCGGCACTGGCCGACCTGCTCTCGCTGCCCGGCGAACTGGCCGGGCCGCACCTGCCCGCGCTGGTGGTCGGCCTGCTGGCGCTGGCGGTCCTGTACGGCTGGCCCAGGCTCGGCCTGCTGCCCGGCACGGCCGGCCGCGTCGGCGCCCGGCTGGCCCGGCTGCCCGCCGCGCTGGTCGCGGTGGCCGCCGCCACCGCCCTGTCGCTGATCGCCGGGCTGCGGCTGGCCCGGGTCGAACTCCCGGTCTGGGAGCACCACCAGTTCTTCTCGTTGCCCTCGCCCGACCTGCTGTCCGGCCACTGGGCGGCGCTGCTCGGCCTGGTGCTGACGGTCACCGTGGTGGCCGGCGTGGAGTCCCTGCTGTCCTCCGTCGCGGTCGACCGGATGACCCGCCGCAGCGGTGACCTGGACCGCGAGCTGCGCGCCCAGGGCGCGTCCAACCTGGCCTCTGGGCTGCTCGGCGGCCTCCCGGTGGCCGGCGGCGCCGTCCGCTCCACCGCCAACGTGCAGGCCGGTGCGGCCACCCGGGCCTCCGCGGTGCTGCACGGCTGCTGGGTGCTGGTCGCCGCGCTGGTGCTGACCGCCGGGCTGCGGCGGATCCCGCTGGCCGCGCTGGCCGCGCTGGTGCTGGTGGTCGGCGTGCAGATGGTCAGCTTCGCGCACATCCGCCGGGTGCACCGGCACCGCGAGTTCCCGGTGTACCTGGCCACCGTGCTCGGGGTGGTGCTGCTCGGCGTCCCGCTCGGGGTGGCGCTGGGCGGTGCGGTCGCCGTGCTGCTCGCCCTCTACCGGCTGACCCGCGCCCACGTCGACGTGCTGGCCGAGGCGGACGGCTCGTACACCGTCCGCACCCACGGCCCGCTGACGTTCGCGGCCGTCCCCAAGCTGAGCCGGGCGCTGTCCCGGATCCCGGCCGGGGCGCGGGTGACGGTCCACCACGACGGCTCGTTCCTGGACCACGCCGCGTACGAGGCGCTGCACGCCTGGCGCACCGGCCACCAGGCGAGCGGCGCCCAGGTCGCGATGGTGACCGAGCGCCGCCCGCAGGACGTGCTGGATCCGGACGGCACCGTCCGGGCGGGCAGCTCCCCCGGGCCGCACCGCTGCCGCGCCTGGACGCCCTGGGTCGGCCACCACTGCGTCGAGCAGCGCGAGGACGACCCGCACGTCCGGCTGCTCGACGGCGTCCGCGGCTTCCAGCAGCACACCGCCCCGCTGGTCCGCCAGGAGCTCGCCCGCCTCGCCCGGGACGGCCAGACGCCCTCGCAGCTCTTCCTCACCTGCGCGGACTCCCGGATGGTCACCAGCATGATCACCAGCTCCGGCCCCGGAGACCTCTTCACCGTCCGCAACGTCGGCAACCTCGTCCCCGCCCCGTACGAGCCGGGCGCCGCGGACGACTCGGTGGCCGCCGCCGTCCAGTACGCGGTGGAGGTCCTGGAGGTCGCCTCGATCACGGTCTGCGGGCACTCCGGCTGCGGGGCGATGAAGGCCCTGCTGGACGGCGTCACCGAGGCGGCCGGTCCGCCCACCGCGCTGGCGCGCTGGCTGCGCAACGGCCGCAGCTCGCTCGACCGGCTGCGGCGCGCCCCCGCCGAGTTCGAGGGCCGCCCCGCGGCGGACGTGGTGGAGCAGCTGTGCATCACCAACGTGGTGCAGCAGCTCGACCAGCTGCTGGCCAACCCGGCGGTGGGGCGCCGGGTCGCGCAGGGCTCGCTGCGACTGGTCGGGATGTACTTCGACTTCGCGACCGCGCAGGCCTACGTGCTGGACGCGCGGACCGGCCGCTTCGCGCCGGTGCACGCGCACGCCGAGCCGGAGCAGGACCTCGCGGCCTAGGGGCCGTCAGAGCAGCAGCCGGGCCAGGTCGGCCGGGGTCACGTAGCCGGGCCAGCGGTGGTCGGCGAAGAGGTGGACCCCGGCGTCCTGGTAGCACTGGTCGACGAGTTGGGAGCAGATCATGTGCGCGGTGCTGGCGACGTAGCGCCGCAGCGGGGGGCCGATCGGCAGGTGGAGGCGGACGGCGGCGAGGGCGAGGTAGTCGGCGAAACTGTAGGGGGTGCCGACGTAGGAGCGGGCGGCGGCGGTGATCGCGGACCGTTGCTCGTCGGTGAGCGGGATCCGGCCGGTGGACCAGAGCGCCGGCCGGTCGTCGTAGACGGAGAGCGGGCGGAGTTCCGCGCCGCCGGGCTGGGCCTCGACGAGTTCGCCGTCGCCGACGTGGACGAAGGCGTGCTCGTAGTCGGCGAACCCGTCGCCGTTGAGGAACTGGCCGATCCGGATCAGGCGGCCGGTGCGGCCGCCCATCCGGACGACCGCGAAGTCGCCGGGGAGGGGAGGGGTGGTGTTCATGGCGGTACTCCCGCAGCAGTTGCTCAAAGTGATGAGTCGTGCACTTTCAGTGGAGTACCGGCGGAGGGGGGCGTCAAGGCGCTGCACGGGATTGATCGGAGCGGGGGACGGGAAGGGGCAGGGGGACCGGCGGGAGGTCCGGGGCGGCGCCCGCCCGGGATCGGGCCCTCGATCGATCAAAGGTCTACACCAATTTTCCGGCAGCTCTTGTCAACGGAGCGGTCGGCCTGGTGAGCTGTGCGCTGGGACACACGGGACAATCCCTCCGCACGGGGTTCCCCGGTATTTGAGACTCGATGAGGAGTGCGCGTTGAGCAACGAGAGCCTGGCCAATCTGCTCAAGGAGGAGCGGCGTTTCGCCCCGCCCGCGGAGCTCGCCGCCTCCGCCAACGTCACCGCCGACGCCTACGCCCAGGCCTCCGAGGACCGGCTGGCCTTCTGGGCCGAGCAGGCCCGCCGACTGAGCTGGGCGGTCGAGCCCACCGAGACCCTGGACTGGTCGAACCCGCCGTTCGCCAAGTGGTTCGCCGACGGCAAGCTGAACGTGGCGTACAACTGCGTGGACCGCCACGTCGAGGCCGGCCACGGCGACCGCGTCGCCATCCACTTCGAGGGCGAGCCCGGCGACAGCCGCGCCATCACCTACGCCCAGCTCAAGGACGAGGTCTCCAAGGCCGCCAACGCCCTGCAGCAGCTCGGCGTGGCCAAGGGCGACCGGGTCGCCGTCTACCTGCCGATGATCCCCGAGGCGGTCGTCGCGATGCTCGCCTGCGCCCGGATCGGCGCGGCGCACTCGGTGGTCTTCGGCGGCTTCTCCGCCGACGCGGTGGCCTCCCGGATCAAGGACGCCGACGCCAAGCTGGTCATCACCGCCGACGGCGGCTACCGCCGCGGCAAGCCGTCCGCGCTCAAGCCCGCCATCGACGAGGCGCTGACCAAGGTCGACGGCGTGGAGAACGTCCTGGTCGTACGCCGCACCGGCGAGGAGGTGGCCTGGACCGAGGGCCGCGACGTCTGGTGGCACGAGCTGGTGGACGGCCAGTCGGCCGAGCACACCCCCGAGGCGCACGACGCCGAGCAGCCGCTGTTCATCCTGTACACCTCGGGCACCACCGGGAAGCCCAAGGGCATCCTGCACACCTCGGGCGGCTACCTCACCCAGGCCAGCTTCACCCACAACGCGGTCTTCGACCTCAAGCCGGAGACCGACGTCTACTGGTGCACCGCCGACATCGGCTGGGTCACCGGCCACTCGTACATCGTCTACGGCCCGCTCTCCAACGGCGCCACCCAGGTGATCTACGAGGGCACCCCGGACACCCCGCACCAGGGCCGGATGTTCGAGATCGTGCAGAAGTACGGCGTGACCATCCTCTACACCGCGCCCACCCTCATCCGCACCTGGATGAAGTGGGGCGACGACATCCCGGCGCGGTTCGACCTCTCCAGCCTGCGGGTGCTGGGCTCGGTCGGCGAGCCGATCAACCCCGAGGCGTGGGTCTGGTACCGCGAGCACATCGGCGCCGGGAAGACCCCGATCGTCGACACCTGGTGGCAGACCGAGACCGGCGCGATCATGATCAGCCCGCTGCCGGGCGTCACCGAGACCAAGCCGGGCTCCGCCCAGCGCGCCCTGCCGGGCATCGCCGCCACCGTGGTGGACGACGAGGCCCGCGAGGTGCCCGACGGCTCCGGCGGCTACCTGGTGCTGACCGAGCCGTGGCCGTCCATGCTGCGCACCATCTGGGGCGACGACCAGCGCTACGTCGACACCTACTGGTCGCGCTTCGAGGGCCGCTACTTCGCCGGTGACGGCGCCAAGAAGGACGAGGACGGCGACATCTGGCTGCTCGGCCGGGTGGACGACGTGATGCTGGTCTCCGGCCACAACATCTCCACCACCGAGGTCGAGTCGGCGCTGGTCGGCCACCCTGCGGTCGCCGAGTCCGCGGTGGTCGGCGCGACCGACGCCACCACCGGCCAGGCGATCGTGGCCTTCGTGATCCTGCGCGGCACCGCCGCGGACAGCGAGGAGCTGATCGCGGAGCTGCGCAACCACGTCGGCCGCACCCTCGGCCCGATCGCCAAGCCGAAGCAGATCAAGGTGGTCTCCGAGCTGCCGAAGACCCGCTCCGGCAAGATCATGCGCCGCCTGCTGCGCGACATCGCCGAGGGCCGGGAGGTGGGCGACACCACCACGCTGGCCGACTCCACGGTGATGAACCTGATCCAGTCCCAGCTGCCGGCCGCCGGCTCCGAGGGCTGATCCACCGCACCACGGGCCGGGGCCCCGTTCCGCGCGAAGCGGGACGGGGCCCCGGCCGTCGGTGGCGGCCGCCGGTCAGCCCGCCAGCGCCCGCAGCGTCTCGTGCGCGCTCTGGGCGAAGCGGCGCCGCCCGGTGGCGAGCGGCCCGGCCAGCACGACCAGGCCGGTCTGCGCGGCCCGGTCGAAGCCCACGAAGGCGGTGCAGCGGCCGGTGGAGCCGCTGTGGAAGACCACCTCGCGGTCCGCGGCGCCCGCGGCGGGGCGGTGGTGCCAGCTCAGGCCGATCCGCTGCCCGAACCCGCGCCGGGCGACCCGGGGCAGCGATACCTCGCGCAGCGCGGTCCGCAGGCTGGCCGCCGCGCCGGTCCGCTCCGGGATCGGCACCGCGTCCACCGCCAGGTGGGCCTGCAGGTAGCGCAGCATGTCGTCGGCGGTGGAGCGCAGCGCCGCCGCGCCGGGCAGCGCCGGGAGCTTGAACGAGGGGATCCAGCGGCCGCGCCGGTAGCCGGTGGTCTCGTCCCGGCCGGTGCCGCAGGAGGTGTCGATCAGGCCGAGCGGCTCGCAGACCCGCCCCGCGAGCAGTTCCTGGTAGCGCTGCCCGGCGGCCCGTTCCAGCACCAGGCCGAGCAGTCCGGCGCCGAGGCTGGAGTACCGCACCCGGGTGCCGGGGGTGCCGCGCACGGGGGTGCGGGGCAGCGCCCGCAGCAGGTGGGCGGCGCTGAAGGTGGCGTACGGGCTGGTGAACCAGCGGGGCACCGCGGCGGGGGCGAGGCCGACCGGCAGCCGGGGCAGCCCGGAGGTGTGGGTGGCCAGGTGCAGCAGGGTGATCGGGCGCTCGTGCGGGTAGCCGGGCAGCGCCTCGGCGGGCAGGTAGCGGTCGATCGGGTCGTCGTAGCCGACCTCGCCGCGGGCGACCATGTCGGCGAGCAGCAGCGCGGTGAAGGTCTTGGTGACCGAGCCGAGTTCGAACCGGGTGTCGGCCCGCACCGGGCGCTCCCCGGCCCGATCGGCGTAGCCGCGGCAGGCCACGGTTCGCTCGGTGCCGCGGATCACCGCGACGGCGATGCCGCCCTCGGGCGCGGCGGCGGCGAACAGCGGGCGCAGCAGGCGTTCGAGGTCCGGGTCGGTTAACGGGGGCTGGGCGGTGCCGGCGCCCACGCCTCCTCTCCCCTGCGGACCCACGGCCTGCACCGGTATGGGTTCGGTCTCCTGACTGGGCATCGATTCCTCCAGGTCGGGGCGGGCCGCCGGGACGGCGGCACCGCTTCTGCGGCCGACCCTAGGAAGGCGCCGGGTCGTCCGCATCCGGCCGAACCCATCCGGGTCAGCGCGCCGGGGCCCGGCCGCCCGCCTCCCGGCAACCGCCATAAAGTGGGACGAACCGACTGCCCGCTCGTCACGCGCCGTAGGATGTCGGGAAAGCATCGAAGAACCTGAGGCGCGCCGGGAAGTCTGGTCGGCACTGCACCACCCGTGTGTCCGCATGCCGCCCGCCCCAGGAGGTCCCCCGCCGTGGCCAGCCCGTCCGACGACCGCCGCAGTGCCGACGACCGCCGCCAGTTCCTCGGCCTGCTGTCGCTGCCCGAACGCCGCTACCTCACCGACGCGCTGCGCACCGAGACGGTCGGCGGCGTGCTGCTGCTGGTGGCCGCGGCGGCCGCGCTGCTCTGGGCCAACCTGTGGCCGCACGCCTACGAGGCGGTGCTGGAGTACACGGTCGGGCCGAGTGCGCTGCACCTGCACCTGCCGTTGGAGGCCTGGGCGCAGGACGGGCTGCTGACGGTCTTCTTCTTCGTGGCGGGCATCGAGCTGAAGCGCGAGTTCGTGGCCGGGGAGCTGCGGACGCCGAGCGCGGCGGCGCTGCCGGTGGTGGCGGCGGTGTGCGGGGTGCTGCTGCCCGCGGTGCTGTTCACGGTGATCAACGTGGCGGCGCCGAACGGGCACCCGGCGGGCTGGGCGATCCCGACCGCGACCGACATCGCCTTCGCGCTGGGCGTGCTGGCGGTGGTGGGCAGTCACCTGCCGTCCGCGCTGCGGGCGTTCCTGCTGACCCTGGCGGTGGTGGACGACCTGATCGCGATCCTGATCATCGCGGTCTTCTACTCGTCCGGGATCGAGTTCTGGGCGCTGGGGGCGTCGCTGGCGGGGCTGGTGCTGTTCTGGTTCCTGCACCGGCGCGGGGTGCACGGCTGGTGGCTGTACGTGCCGCTGGCGGTGGCGATCTGGGCGCTGATGCACGAGAGCGGGGTGCACGCGACGGTGGCGGGCGTGGCGATGGGCCTGCTGCTGCGCTGCCACCGCGAAGAGGGCGAGGAGCACTCCCCCGGCGAGCACATCGAGCACCTGGTGCGGCCGCTGTCGGCGGGCCTGGCGGTGCCGGTGTTCGCGCTGTTCGCGGCGGGCGTGCCGGTGTCGGCGCAGATCCTGGGCGAGGTGTTCACCCGGCCCGCGCCGCTGGGCATCGTGATCGGCCTGCTGGTCGGCAAGTCGGCGGGCATCTTCGGCGGCACCTGGCTGGCCGCCCGCTTCACCCGGGCCACCCTGAACCCGCAGCTGACCTGGTCCGACCTGGTGGCGCTGGCCACCGTCGCGGGCATCGGCTTCACGGTCTCGCTGCTGATCAGCGACCTGGCGTTCCCGGACGACCACCACCTGGCCCAGCTGTGCAAGGAGGCGGTGCTGGTCGGCTCGCTGGCCTGCGCGGTGGTCGGCTCGCTGCTGCTGAAGCGGCGCAACCGGCACTACCGGGAGCTGTACGACGAGGAGAACCGGGACGAGGACGGCGACGGCGTCCCCGATGTGTACCAACGCCAGGGGTGACACGCCGTCGGGCGGGTACCCGGAGTGGTGCCCGACTCGCCGGTAGGGGCATGATGCTGAGCTGACACACCCACGCGTGACGGCCGCTCAGGACGCCTCACCCAGCCCTTCGAACGGAGACCTCCCGATGGCCGCAGGAGCCCTACCCCCGAACGGCCGCACCCCGCACGAGGGCGAGCGGACCATCGGCGAGCTGTTCGCCGACGCCACCGCCGAGCTGTCCAGCCTGGTGCACGACGAGATCGCGCTGGCCAAGGCCGAGATCAAGGCCGACGTGGTGCGCGGCGGCATCGGCACCGCGGCGGGCGTGGTGGCGGGCGTGGTGGCGCTGGCCTCGATCCCGATGTTCTCCTTCGCCTTCGCCTGGGGCCTGCAGGCGCTGGGCATCACCACCGGCTGGTCGTTCGCCATCGTGGGCGGGGCGTACGTGCTGATCGCCCTGCTGCTGGCGTTCCTGATGGTCCGGTACTTCAAGAAGGTCAAGAAGCCGGAGCGCACCATCGCGGGCGCCCAGGCCACCGCGAAGGTGCTGAAGAACGCCAGGCCGCGGCCGGCCACCAAGGAGGAGATCGACCGGGCGCTCGGCCGGATCCAGTGAGCGGCGGCCGGTAACGGTTGCGCGCGTGCACGAGTGCCGGGCGGGTGCGGGAAGGGCGGGTATGACAGGCTGCGGGTATGTCGTTGGACCAGAAGCCCGTGGATGAGACCACTCCCGCTCCCGTCCCGCCGGTGCCCGCGGAGCCGTGGAGCGTCCGCTCGGCCGGGCCGTGGACGCACCGGGACCTGGCGGCGAACGGGGCGCGCTTCCACATCGCCGAGCTCGGCGAGGGCCCGCTGGTGCTGCTGGTGCACGGCTGGCCCGAGTACTGGTGGGCGTGGCGGCACCAGCTGACGACGCTGGCCGGGGCGGGCTTCCGGGCGGTCGCGCTGGACCTGCGCGGCACGGGCGGTTCGGACCGCACCCCGCGCGGCTACGACCCGGGCAACCTGGCGCTGGACGTCACCGGCGTGATCCGCTCGCTCGGCGAGCGGCGGGCGCACCTGGTCGGGCACGCCACCGGCGGCACGCTGGCCTGGGTGGCCGCGGTGATGCGCCCCTCGGTGATCCGCAGCCTGACGGTGGTGTCGGCGGCGCACCCGCGGCACCTGCGCCGGGCGCTGCTGACCGACCGCAAGCAGATCGCCGCGTTCGAGCACGTGCTGGGCTTCCAGCGGCCGTGGCTCCCGGAGCGCCGCCTGGTCGCGGACGACGGGGCGCTGGTGGGCGAGTACCTGCGGGCCTGGACCGGGCCGAACATGCTGCCCGCCCAGGCGGTGGCGGCGTACCGGAAGGCGATCCAGGTGCCGAGCACCGCGCACTGCTCGATCGAGCCGTACCGCTGGCTGATGCGGTCGATGGCGCGGCCGGACGGCATCCAGTTCGCGCGCCGGATGAAGCGGCAGATCACCGCGCCGGTGCTGCACGTGCAGGGCGCCTCGGACCCGGTGCTGCTGCCGCGGACGGCGCTGGGGGCGGGCGAGTTCGTGTCGGCGCCGTACCGGTGGCGGCTGCTGCCGGGGGTCGGGCACTTCCCGCACGAGGAGGTCCCGGAGGAGTTCACCGCGGAGCTGATCGAGTGGGTCCGGCAGCACGGGGAGGACTGAGCGGCGGGGCCCAACCCGGCTTCGCTGCCTCCGAGTTGGTGGCGTTCATATGACAAGTGCATAGGCCAGTCGGCGGCCGCGGACACGGTTACTCCGGGCGGCCCAGGGGAATCCCTCCGGTATGACCTGGATGCCCGATCGAGAAGCCCAGCCGCGCCGACGCCGCCGTGGCAGCAGCAGCTCGCAGCAGCACGTCCCGCAGCCGGAGTGGCCCTACGAGCCGACCGGGCGAGCACCACGCGGCGCGGGGTACCGGCTCGGCATTCCGAAGATCATCGGACGGCGCGCCCGCTGGGTCGGCGCCCGACTCCGCCGGGAGGGGTGACGCCCGCAGGCGGCCCGCACGGACGGGCGGGGGGGGGGGGGGGGGGGGGGGCCCCCCCCCCCCCCCCCCCCCGGCCCCGTCGGCGGGCGCTCAGCTCAGGACGGTCGGCGAGATCGCGGTGGACCACAGCAGCAGCGCGAAGGTCGCCAGCGTCATCACCGGCACCAGGATCTTGGTCTCCACCTTGTTGCCGGTGCGCTTGATCAGCACGACCTCGTAGCGCTCCTTGTGCGGCCACAGCAGCGGTGAGCCCTGCTTGGTCAGGCAGTCGCCCAGCAGGTGCGCCAGCGTGCCCAGGGCCACCGCGTACGGCAGCCAGCCCGGGGCGCTGGGCAGCCAGTTGAGCATGCCGAAGGTGCCGAGCGCGGCCAGGCCCATCACGGTGATCCAGCCCTGCGGACCGTCCCCCGGCGGGTGCAGGTGCAGTGCCTTGATCGCCATCGCGAGCAGGAAGAACGTCAGGCCGATGGTGAAGTTCCGGCCCCCGTAGGTGATCCCGGCCCAACTGCCGCCGCCCATCAGCGCCACGAACAGCAGCGAGTGGGTGGCGTGCCGGTGGCCGCCGGAGACCCAGGCCACGAACTGGCACAGGACCTTGGAGATCGGGCCGAGGAAGTTGGCGATGGTGCCGTCGTGGTGGTCCAGGTCCGGCAGCAGGGCCGCGCCCGCGCACAGCACGGTGCCCATCAGCACGTCCGCCGGCTGCAGGTGCATGCCCATCAGCGGCGGGACGAACGGCGCGGTGGCCGCGAACAGCAGGGCGCCGCTGACCGCGTGCGAGTGACCCATCATGACGTGTGTCCGACCTCCCGGAAGGCTCCTGCCGCGGCGGCCCGGTGCGGCCGTTCGGGTGAGCTCGGCCGACGCTACCAGCAGCGACGGACGGACCGTCAGAGTGGTTCCGGCCTCCGGCCGGTCACAGCGCGCAGCCCTCGGTGCTGACCTTCCCGCTCGCGGTGGCGCCCTGCGCGACGTCCTCCCGCACCTCGGCGGCGGTCAGCACGTAGCCGGTGTCGGAGCTGTCCAGCGACTTGGCGAACACCACCCCGTACACCTGCCCGTCCGGGGTCAGCAGCGGGCCGCCGCTGTTGCCCTGGCGGACCAGCGAGCGCACCGAGTAGACGTCCCGGACGACCTGGCCGCGGTGGTAGATGTCCGGGCCGTTGGCCTGGATCCGGCCGCGGATGCGGGCGGGCTGGACGTTGAACGCGCCGTTCTCCGGGAAGCCCGCGACGATCGCCGAGTCGTTGGAGCGGGCCTCGCCCGCGAAGGCCAGCGGCGGGGCGTTCAGCTTCGGCACGTCCAGCACCGCGATGTCGCGCTGCCAGTCGTAGCGGACCACCGTCGCGTCGTACAGCTGCCCCGCCCCGGCGACCTGCACGGTCGGCTCGTCGACGCCGCCGACCACGTGGGCGTTGGTCATCACCCGGTGCGGGGCGAACACGAAGCCGGAGCCCTCCAGCGTCTTGCCGCAGGAGGTCGCCGTGCCCAGCACCTTCACCAGCGATCCCTTGGCCCGCAGCACGCCCGGGCTGTTGGCCAGCGCCGGGTCGGGCGGCGCCACCTCGGTGATCGGCTCCTGCTCGAACGGGTTGAACACCTGCGGGAAGCCGTTGCGGGCCAGGTCCTGGCTGAGGTCGGAGAACCAGTTCGGGGCGTCGTCCGGCAGCGCCTCCTGCACCGTGCCCAGCACCTTCGAACTGCGGACCTGCTTGGAGACGGTCGGCAGCGAGGTCCCGGCCAGCGCCGACCCGATCAGCCAGGCCACCAGCAGCATCGACAGCACGTTCACCAGCGAGCCGCCGACCGCGTCCAGGGTCCTCACCCTGTTCCGGCCGATCCGCCCCCGCAGCTTCCACCCGAAGTGCGTGGTGACCGCCTGCCCGACCGCCGCCAGCACGATCACCACCACCACGGCCACCACCGAGGCGGTGGTCCCCGGCGAGAGGTGGTGCAGCAGCAGCGGCAGCAGCTGGACGGCGATCAGGCCGCCGCCCAGGAAGCCCAGCACCGAGAGCGCGCCGACCACGAACCCCTGCCGATAGCCGGACACGGCGAAGCCGAGCGCGGCGGCGATCAGCAGCAGATCCAGGACATTCACCCGAACACCCTCCCACGTCCCGCCGGGCGGGGGACACCGGTCCCCGGCCGTCGCCCGATCGGGTCAACCCGGCGGGCAGCAGGTGCGGAGCGGTTGGGACGGTCTGATCATCCGACCTCGTCAGCAGCCGACCGGACGGGGACCGCGGGACATGCCGGGAGTGACCGGAAGCGACCGCGAACGAGCGAGAACGACCGGGAAGCAGGGAGCCGAACCATGGAACAGCCCAGGTGGGACGTGCCGGCCGTGGACCGCACCGAGTTCCAACCGGCCCTGGACGTCCCACCGCCCGGCCCGCAGAACCGGCTCACCGTGCTGCTGCGCCTGCTGCTGCTGCTCCCGCAGTACGTGGTGCTGTGGCTGCTGTCGATCGTCGCCTTCGTGGTCGTGGTGATCGGCTGGTTCGGCGCGCTGTTCGCCGGTCGGCTGCCGCGCTTCGCCGCCGACTGGCTCGGCGGCTACCTGGCGTACGACACCCGGGTCTACGCCTCCTCGCTGCTGGTCACCGACCGCTACCCGCCGTTCCGGTTCGCGGCCCCCGACCACCCCGTCCGGATCGAGCTGCGGGCGGGCGGGCCGCTGAACCGGCTCGCGGTGTTCTTCCGACTGCTGCTGGTGATCCCCGCCGCGATCGTCCAGGGGCTGCTGCAGACCGGCTGGTGGGCGCTGTCGTTCGTCAGCTGGCTGGTGGTGCTGGTGCTCGGCCGGATGCCGGAGGCCCTGTTCGGGGCCACCGCGGCGGTGCTGCGCTACCGGATGCGGTTCCAGGCGTACCTGATGATGCTGACCCCCGCCTACCCCAAGGCCGTGTTCGGCGACCCCGCCGACTCCGAGCCCGTCCGCTCCGCGACCCGGCCGCTGGTGCTGACCGGGGCCGCGAAGGCGCTGCTGGTGGTCTACCTGGTGCTCGGGGTGATCGGGTCGGCGGCAAGCTCGGTCACCAACGACTGGAACGGGTACGAGGACGGCGGGGACACCGTGTCGACCATGGCGCCGCCCCGCTGAGGGCGCTCAGCCGCTGCGCCGGGACAGTTCGACGGCCTCCTCGGAGAGCTCCACGACCCGCCGGGTGTCCCAGGGCCGCTCCAGACCGCTGAAGTGCAGCACCCGGTCGATCACCCCCGCGGTGAACCCCCACACCAGCCGACCGGCCACCTGGAACGCGGGCCCGGTGAACCCCGAGGGGTGGCGCAGCTTCGCCCGGTTCGCCGGGTCGGTCAGCTCGGCCAGCGGCACCCGGAACACCGCGCCGGTCTCCGCCGGATCGACCACCGCCACCGGCGACTCCCGGCGCCACCACCCCAGCACCGGCGTCACCACGAACCCGCTGACCGGGATGTACAGGGCCGGGAGCCGGGCGAACAGCTGCACGCCCGACGCGTCCAGGCCGGTCTCCTCCACCGCCTCGCGCAACGCCGCCGCGAGCGGGCCGTCGCCCGCCGGGTCGCCGTCCTCCGGATCCAGCGCGCCGCCCGGGAAGGACGGCTGGCCCGCGTGCGAGCGCAGGCTGCGGGCCCGCTCGATCAGCAGCAGGTCCGGCCCCGCCGGGCCCTCGCCGAACAGCATCAGCACCGCCGACGGACGGCCGCCCTCGGGGGGCGGCAGGAACCGGCTCAGCTGCTCCGGCGCCGCCCGCTCGGCGGCGTCCCGCACCGGCAGCAGCCACTGCGGCAGGCCGTCGCGGACCAGCGCGGGCTGCGGCGTCGTCGTCATGAGGTCGTCTCCTCGGCGGGCTTCGCGGTCGCCTTCGCGGGCTTCGCGGACTTCGCGGATTTCGTGGGCTTCGCGGACGGCAGGGCCCGCGGGTCGGTGTCCGGCAGCGGGTGCCCGGCGGCGAGCTCGGAGCGGGCAGCGGCCTCCCCCGGGAAGTCCGCCGGAGGGCGCAGGCGCTGGCCGGGTTGCCCCGCCAGCTCGTACTTCAGCAGCTTGCGGGCCTGCTCCGGGTCGGTCTCCCCCACCCCGTACGACGGGCACAGCGGCGCGATCGGGCACGCCCCGCAGGCGGGCTTGCGGGCGTGGCAGACCCGGCGGCCGTGGAACACCACCCGGTGCGAGAGCATCGTCCACTCCGACTTCGGGAAGATCGCCATCACGTCGGCCTCGACCTTCTCCGGGTCCTCCTCCGCCGTCCAGCCGAAGCGGCGGGCCAGCCGTCCGAAGTGGGTGTCGACGGTGATCCCGGCCCCGCCGAACGCGTTGCCGATCACCACGTTGGCGGTCTTGCGGCCCACCCCCGGCAGCGTGACCAGGTCCTCCAGCTTGCGCGGCACCTCGCCGTCGAAGCGGTCGCGCAGCGCGATCGACAGGCCGATCAGCGACTTCGCCTTGGCCCGGAAGAACCCGGTGGGCCGGATGACCTCCTCCAGCTCCTCCGGGACGGCCGCCGCGAGGTCCTCCGGCGTCGGGTACTTCGCGAACAGCGCCGGCGTCGTCTGGTTCACCCGCAGGTCGGTGGTCTGCGCCGACAGCACGGTCGCCACCAGCAGTTGGAACGGCCCGTCGAAGTCCAACTCCGGGTGCGCGTACGGATAGAGCTCCGCCAGCTCACGGTTGATCCTCCGGGCCCGCCGCACCATCCCCAGGTGCGTCTCGGGCTTCTTCCGCCCGACCTTCGCGACCTTGCTCTCTGCCATGCACGAAGGCTACGCCGAAGCGACTGGGCCGCGGCCGGGAATCGGCCGGGCCCGGCTTCCGCGCGGAGGGGGCGGGGTCAGGAGGGACGGGAGCGGAGGGTGAGGAGGGAGGCGAGGGCGCCGAGGAGGGCGAGGACGGCGGCGCCGAGGAAGGCGGCGGAGAAGCCGTGGGTGAGGGCGGTGGGGTCGGTGAGGTCGCGGGCGCCGTTGGCGGCGGCGACGGCGGTCATGGCGGCCAGGCCGAGGGCGGAGCCGACCTGGTAGGAGGTGTTGACGATGCCGGAGGCGAGGCCTCCCTCGGCGGGGTCGGGGACGGCGAGGGCGGTGCCCAGGGAGGGGATGAAGGCCAGGGCCATGCCGAGCGCGGCGAGCAGCGAGGCGGGCAGCACGTCGACCGCGAAGCTGCCGTCCGGGCGGGCCAGCGAGAGCCAGTACATGCCCGCGGCGAGGGCGGCGAGGCCGGTGACGACCAGGGGCTTGGGCCCGAAGCGGGCGATCAGCCGGGGCGCCAGGACGATCATCATCAGCATGATCGCGGCGGTCATCGGGAGCAGCGCCGCGCCCGAGGCGAACGCCTCCAGGCCGAGCACCTGCTGCAGGTAGAGGTTGAGGAAGAACCACATCGGGATCCAGGCCGCGGCCATCAGCAGCTGCGCCAGGTTGGCCCCGGCCAGGTTCGGGCTGCGCCAGATGCCGAGCCGCATCAGCGGTTCGCGGCGGCGGGACTGCAGCAGCAGGAAGACGGCGATCAGCAGGAGCCCGGCGGCCAGCACCAGCCAGGTCTGCGCCGAGCCCCAACCGGCCTGCGGGGCGCGGACGATCGCGAGGACGGTGACGGCGAGGCCGGTGGTGACGGTGGCCGCGCCGAGCCAGTCGATCGAGCCGCGGCGGGCCGCGGCGGCGGGCATCACGGACGGGGTCGCGGCGAGCACGGCCAGCGCCACCGGGACGTTGATCCAGAACACCCACTGCCAGCTGGCGTACTGGGTGATCAGCCCGCCGAGGAAGACGCCCGCGGTGCCGCCCGCCGGGGCGGCCGCCCCGTACAGGGCGATGGCCTTGGGGAGTTCGGCGGGGCGCGGGCCGAAGAGGGTCATCAGCAGGGTGAGCGCCGCCGGGGCGATCAGGGCCGAGCCAGCGCCCTGGACGGCGCGGCCGAGCAGTTCGACCCAGGCGGTGCCGGCCAGGCCGGCCAGCAGGGAGCCGACGGCGAGGACCGCCCAGCCGGTGGCGAAGACGCGCTTGGCGCCGAGCAGGTCGGAGAGCCGTCCGCCGAGCAGCAGCAGGCCGCCGAAGGCGATCACGTAGGCGTTGAACACCCAGGACAGGTTCTCCTGCGAGAAGCCGAGCGCCGACTGCATCTCGGGCAGGGCCACGCCGATGATCGAGGTGTCCATGATGACCATGAACTGGGCGAGGGCGATCAGGGTGAGCGCCGTCCAGCGGCGCGGCGCGGGTGGTGCGCTGAGGTCGGACATGGCCGGGGGCTCCTCTGGTGATATACGGGGAGGGGGTATGTGGGGGACGGATGGGTGGGGCGGACGGGAGGGGGGTGACCTCAGTGCTGGTGGGTTTCGGCCGCGGGGGCCTCGGCGGCGGGAGCCTCGGCGGCGGTGAGGGTGAAGGCCGCGGTGTGGACGGCGCCCTGGTGCCGGAAGTCCAGGAAGAGGCGGTAGTCGCCGGGGCTGGGCGCGGTCGCGGTGAAGTCGACCTCCGGGCCGGGGGCGGTGGCGCCGTCGCCCGGTTCGCCGTCCGGGTGGACGTGCAGGTAGCCGAGGTCGCCGGCCCGGAGGACCACCAGGTGGCCGTACGCGGCGAGGTACGGGTCGAGGTCGGTGACCGGGCGGCCGTCGCGGCTCACGGTGAAGGCGAGGTGGCCGGGGCGGCCCGGGGTGAGGTCGCCGGTGAGGGTGAGGGTGTAGCCGTCGACGGTGACGGTGCGGCCGGTCTGCGGGAGGGCGGCGGGGCGGTAGTCGCCCGCGGCGTGCAGGTCGGCGCCGAGGGTGAGCGGGTCGGTCTCGGCGGCCGGGGTGAAGTCGGCGAAGACCCGGTAGTCGCCGGCCGCGGGGAGGTCCGCCGGGGCGGTCCAGGTGCCGTCGGCGGCGCGGACGGGGTGCAGGTGCTGGAAGTCCGTCAGGTCGCGGCTGGCGACGATCAGGTGGAGCTCCTTCTCGTGCGCGGGCCGGTAGGCGGTGAGCGGGCGCCCGTCCGGGGCCAGCACCTGGAAGCGCAGCTCGGTGGGGCCGCCGGCCGGGACGACGGTGCGGTCCAGGCGGAGGGCGTAGCCGCGGTCGGCGACCTGCAGGCCGCCGACCCGGTGGTCGCCGTGGGCGGCCGCGGGCTCCTCGCCGTGGGCAGCCGCGGGATCCTCGCCGCGGGCGGCGTGGGCGGTGTGCGGCTGGGCGGCGCGGGCCGGGACGGGGCCGACCGCGCGGCCGACGCCGTACGCGGCGGTGAAGGCGGCGGCGAGGCCAGTGGCGAAGGCGGTGACCTTGAGGGCGGTGTTCACGGCGCGCTCCTGCGGGTGGGGTGAGGGGGCCGCCCCGGTGGGATCCGGGGCGTTCCGACGCAGCGAGTAGATACCCCCAGGGGGTATGTGTCAATCGGGGTGGGAGCGGGAGGGCGGGGCGACCGCACCCGCACGGGTCGCCATCCATGCAGGTCAGAGCAGGCGCGGCGGGGCCCTGAAATTCGCCCGGGAACGGATGGAGTGCGGGGGCATCGGAAGGAGTGCTTGCGCCGCATACCCCCCGCGGGTATAACTGGAGCCATCGAAGCCGATACCCCCACTGGGTATCACCGGATCACTGCGGAGGTTCCCGTGTCCTGCTGCTCCACCGACGGCACCTGCTCCACCACCACGACCGCGACCGCCCCGGCCGCCGTCACCACCGTGTTCACCATCGCCGGAATGACCTGCGGCCACTGCGAGCAGGCGGTCGGCAAGGCCGTCGGCGCCCTGGAGGGCGTGCGGGCCGTCCGGGTCGACGTGCAGGGCGGCCTGGTGAGCGTCGACTCGGCCGCCGAGCTGGACGACGCGGCGGTGCGCGCCGCGATCGACGAGGCCGGCTACGAGCTGACCGGCCGGGTCTGAGCCCGGCCCCCACCCGTAGGAATCCGGCCCGCGGCCGGGAGAGACCACGAGGAGCCCTGATGACCACCCAGGCAGCACCCGCCTCCACCGAGGTGGAACTCCGCATCGGCGGCATGACGTGTGCGTCCTGCGCCGCGCGGATCGAGAAGAAGCTCAACCGCATGGACGGCGTCCGGGCCACCGTCAACTACGCCACCGAGAAGGCCAAGGTGGTCGTCGACGGGCCGGTCGAGGTCGCCGACCTGATCGCGACCGTCGAGGCCACCGGCTACACCGCCGCCGTCCCCGAGCCCCCGGCGGCGCCGGAGACCGCGACCACCGCGGCCACCGGCCCCGCCGACGGGCTGGCGCCGCTGCGGCAGCGGCTGGTCACCGCCGTCGCGCTGGCGGTGCCGGTGATCGCCATGGCGATGGTGCCCGCCCTGCAGTTCGACAACTGGCAGTGGCTGTCGCTGACCCTGGCCGCGCCCGTGGTGACGTACGCCGCCTGGCCGTTCCACAAGGCCGCCTGGACCAACGCCCGGCACGGCGCCGCGACCATGGACACCCTGGTCTCGGTCGGCACCGGCGCCGCGTTCCTGTGGTCGCTGTGGGCGCTGTTCTTCGGCGACGCGGGCATGACCGGGATGCGGCACGGCTTCGAGTTCACCATCGCCCGCTCGGACGGCGCGTCGAACATCTACCTGGAGGCGGCGGCCGGTGTCACCGCGTTCATCCTGGCCGGACGCTACTTCGAGGCCCGCTCGAAGCGGACCGCGGGCGCCGCGCTGAAGGCGCTGCTCGACCTGGGGGCCAAGGACGTGGCCGTGCTGCGGGACGGGCGGGAGGTGCGGGTGCCGGTCGGGCGGCTCGCGGTCGGCGACCGC